>NZ_SLYP02000004.1 GCF_004341505.2 Sphingomonas sp. JUb134 | reverse complement strand
AGCTTGGCTCTCCACCAGCACGGTTGGCAATGTCGGCCTACCGCTGATCGCTCAATTCGACGTGGTGTTCGACGTGACCGCCGGATTCGTGTGGCTCCGGCCACTCGGTCCTCGTCGTCGCCTGCCGATGCTGAAGGACCGTAGCGGCCTTGGCCTCGCAGCCTCACCAACGGCGCTCACCGTTGTTCATGTGGCGGCGAACAGTCCCGCGGAAAAGGCTGGCTGGGCGGTCGGCGACCGGATCGTGGCGGTGAACGGCCATTCGATCGATGCGAACTATACGCGTGGGGAGCTCTGGCAAGTGCGCTCCCGGCCTGCTGGCACCCTCGTAAAGCTGACGATGGCCTCGGGTGATGTGCGCGAGCTCAGGCTGGCCGATTATTATTGATCGGCTTGAGGGTGGCCTTTGCCGATCGCCTTCATGATCCGACAATCGGCCATGCGCGCCTTGGTGCAGCTCTGGCTGAGCATTGCCAACTCATCCCGCAACACCGCGAGTTGCGCCAGTCTCTCCTCCACATCCTTGAGGTGCTGAGCAGCGATAGCTGAGGCGGCACCACAATCCTGGTCCGGGTTCTGCGCCAGCCCCATCAACGAACGGATCTCGTCGACGGAGAAGCCAAGCCGGCGACCGTTGCGGATGAAGTGCAAACGCTCAATGTCACTGGCATCGTAGGTTCTGCGACCCGACGCCGTGCGAGGGGCGGATCGGAGCAACCCGATCGACTCATAAAAGCGGATCGTCGTCACCTTCGTCGAGGTCTCGCTGGCGAGCTGCCCAATCATCACCGGCTTCATCATGCCATCCTTGCTTATGCGAACGTGTCGCACATTTCGCTTGCTTCTACAGCGACTGGAGGTGGTAAGGAAGGCCGCATGAATGCTTCTACCGAAAGCTGCGGGTGCCACGGGGAGCCCGCGCGCGCGCAAACCGATCCGGCCTATCGCCGTGCGCTGCTGACCGTCGTGGTGCTCAACCTCGGCTTCGGAGTCGCCGAGCTGTTCGGCGGGTTCATCGCCGATAGCCAAGCGCTGAAAGCGGATTCCCTCGATTTTCTCGGGGACGGGTCGATCAGCCTTATCGGTCTTCTCGCGCTTGCCTGGTCCGCACGGGCGAGGGCAAAGGTCGCGCTGACGCAGGGGTTGTTTCTCGGTGCGCTTGGCGTGGGCGTAATCGGTTTCGCGATTTGGCGCGCCCTGAACGCAACCGCGCCCGATGCCGAACTGATGGGCACAATCGGCGTTGTCGCGCTCGCGATCAATGTCGTGTCCGCCTTGGTGCTTGCGCGTTTCCGGGAAGGGGACGCCAATGTTCGCGCGATCTGGCTGTTCAGCCGCAACGACGCGCTCGCCAACGTGGCGGTGATCGCCGCGGCCGGTCTGGTGGCGTGGACAGGAAGCGCCTGGCCGGACCTCGCCGTCGCCGGCCTCATCGCCCTCCTGTTCCTCCACTCCGCTTATGAAATCGTCACTGGCGCTCGGCGCGAATTGGGAGAGCGGTAGTGCGTCTGCTCGCGTTGATCCGGGCAATGCTCTCGTTGCGGCTGCTCTCCGCGCTCGCGGCGCTGCTGATCCCTGCTGCGGCAATCGCCGAACCCGGCGACGTGCAAACCGCATGGCGGCTGCTCGACTATATGGCCGTCGATTATGGCGGCGCGGTCGCCAACGGTCGGATCAAGAGCACGTCGGAATATGCCGAGATGACGGAGTTCGCCGCGTCGGTCTCGACACGGCTTCAGGGCCTGCCGGCGAAGCCGGAGCGTCAAGCCCTCATCCAGCGGGCTGCCAACCTCCAGGCGGTGATCGCGGAAAAGGGACCGACTGAACAGGTGGCAACATTGGCGCACGGGCTCGCGGCCGATCTGTTGCGCGCCTACCCGGTGCCGCTCGCGCCCGATAAGGCTCCGAACCTCGTCTCCAGCGATGCACTGTTCCGACAATCCTGCGCGTCCTGCCACGGGATGACGGGCAACGGCCGTGGCCCTGACGCCGCCAAGCTCGCTACGCCCCCGATTGCTTTCACCGATGCCGAGCGCGCGCGCCAGCGCAGCGTGTTCGCGCTCTATCAGGTGGTGACGCAAGGCATCGACGGGACCGCGATGCAGAGCTTCGCCGATCTGCCCAACGATCAGCGCTGGGCGTTAGCATTCCGAGCCGGGAGCTTCGCCTTCACGGATGCGCAGGCGCGCGAAGGCGAGCGGCTTTGGAAATCCGACCCGACCCTTCGCCGGCGCATTCCGGACCTGAAAACCCTGGTCGCGCTCACCCCGGCCGCGCTCGGCGCGGCGATCGGCGACGCCAAGGCTGACCCAGTGCTCGCGTTCCTGCGTCGTCATCCCGAACAGGTGATACAACAGGCTCCCGGCTCGCTCGCGGTCGCCCGCGCCAAACTCGCCGAAAGCGTGGCGGCTGCGCGGCGCGGCGATGCGCGCATGGCGAAAGAGCTGGCGCTGTCGGCCTATCTCGATGGGTTCGAGCCGATCGAGCCAACACTCACCGCGCGCGACGCGACGCTGATGGGTCGAATCGAGGGCGCGATGGGGGAGTTCCGCGCCTCGATCGACCGGGGCGCGTCGCCCGATGATCTCGCGGAGAAGGTCGCAGTACTGGGCGGCCTTTTCGACGATGCGGAAGCGGCGCTCGCGCCTGATGCCGCCACCGAAGCGTCCACGTTCCTGGGCGCGTTCACGATCCTGCTGCGTGAAGGGCTCGAAGCCCTGCTCATCGTTGTCGCCATGATCGCGTTCCTGCGTAAAGCCGAGCGCGGCGAGGCGCTGCGGTACGTGCATGGCGGCTGGGTCAGCGCGATCATCGCGGGCGGGATCACCTGGGCGGTCGCCACCTATGCGATCGGGATCAGCGGTGCGAGCCGGGAGCTGACGGAAGGGTTTGGCTCGCTGTTCGCCGCGGTCGTGCTGCTCTCGGTCGGGATTTGGATGCACGGCAAGGCGCAGGCCGATCAGTGGCAGCGCTATATTCGCGAGAAGATGTCGCGGGCGCTCTCGGGCGGGTCGGGCTGGTTCCTGTTCGGGCTGGCGTTCGTCGTAGTTTATCGCGAGGTCTTCGAGACGATCCTGTTCTATGCCGCGCTTTCGGCGCAAGGTGACAACGGGATGCTTCTCGCGGGGGCCGGGTCGGCGATTGGACTGCTCAGCCTGATCGCTTGGGCCATGCTTCGCTACAGTCGCAAGCTGCCGATCGCGCAGTTCTTCCGCTATAGCTCCTGGCTCATGGCGGTCCTGACCGTCGTGCTGGCGGGTAAAGGCGTCGCCGCGCTCCAGGAAGCCGGCCTTATCAACATCGCACCGCTCGCGGACGTGCCACGGCTGTCGATGCTCGGCGTGTTTCCCACTTGGCAATCGGTGCTGGCGCAACTCCTGATGGCGGTCGCCATTGCGGTCGGGTTCGCCTGGAACGGGCGCGACCGATCCCGCTCGGGTTCCGGCTCAGTGACCCTTGGTTCGAATTAGTGCAATGACATGAAAACCCTTCCGTGATAGAGGCAAGCTAGTGCGAGCCTTTTTGCCTTTCCTGACATGCCTGATGCTGGTCCTGACCAGCTTCTCCGGCATGGCCCATGCCGCCGATCTGGCGGGGGGAAGCATCGCGGGCGTTGAGTTCACGGTCCATACCGCCGGTGACATCGATCAGGTGCCATCGGACTCGGACAAGAATGTCCCGCATCATCACAATTATTGTCACGGACACGACGTCGGCGCGCCTGCGCGCACGACGATGGAATATACCCCCGTCCTCACAGTGCCCAAGCCGACAATCTCCGCCTCTGCGTCGCTCGACGGCCGCACCGGCATGGTCCATTTGAGGCCCCCCCAAGCCTGACGTCCGATTTGGGCGTGCGTTGGCGCGCCCCTGTCGATCATCGTCAGGAGTCCTATTTTCATGAATCGTATCCTCGCGGCCATGCTGGCCGCAGCGTCTTGCGCCACGATGGCGCAGGCGCAGGTCGGACCGTCCGCGCCTGTTGCGCAGGATGCGCCGGTCTACACGCTTGACCAAGCGGTCAGTGCAGCGGGCGGTTCGGCCCCTGCTGCGGAAGCGGCGACAGCTGGAATCGACGCGGCCCGTGCAGGTCGCACAGTCGCCGGCTTGCGGCCCAATCCGGTGGTTCAAGGCCAAGTCGAGAATGTCATCGGCTCCGGGCCGTATCGGGGGGTCCGCAGCGCGGAAACCACGGTCGGCTTTGCGATCCCGATCGAGCTAGGCGGCAAGCGCGGCGCCCGCGTCGCGGTCGCCAATGCGCAATTGTCCCGGGCCGAGATCCAGGCCGCGATCATCGCGGCGGATGTCCGGCTTCAGGTAACGCAGCTCTATGTCGAAGCGGTCGCGGCCGATCGCCGGGTAATGACAGCCCGCGATCAGGCCCGGATCGCCAGCGATGCGCTGCGGGCCGCGAGCGTTCGCGTGCAGGCAGGGCGGGCATCGCCACTCGAGCAACAGCGCGCGGATGTCGCGCGTATCAATGCCGACGCCAATGTGGAGCGGCAGCTTCGCTTGGCCGAGGCGGCCCGCGCCAATCTGGCGCGTCGGATCGGACGGCCGATCGACGGCCTGCTCGATGACACGCTGCTCGATCGCCTTCCCGATGTGAACGTCTATGGGCCGTTGGCACCGGTCAACACGACCGGCACACTCGCGCTGGCGGCAGCCAACGCGGATTTCTCCATTGCCGAAGCCGGCGTGCGGCTCGCGCGCGCCAATCGCGTGCCTGACCTGAACGTCGGGCCGTCGATCCGCCGCCTGGAAGCGACCAACGACATGGCGGCGGTGTTCAGCGTGTCGATCCCGATCCCGGTGTTCAACAATGGTCGCGCCGCGATTGCGCAGGCGACCGCGCAGCGGACCCAGGCGGATGCGCAGCGCCGCGTGACCGCGCTCGACATCGAACAGGCGATCACGGACGCGCAGGCGCAGGCGGCCAATGCCGCAACGACGGCTCGTGCGGCGTCGGGGCCGGCGCTGGCGGCTGCACAGGAGGCCGCCCGCATCGCGCGGATCGGCTATCGCGAGGGCAAGTTCGGCCAGCTCGAATTGCTCGATGCTGAACGCACGCTCGCCGAAACGCGGGTCGCCGCGATCGACGCGCTTGCCAATTACCAGAATGCCCGCGCGCAAGTGGAGCGACTGACCGCTCGTGCGCCCAATGGGGGGAATCAGTGATGAAGAGCTTTTATCTCGCGGGCGCGGCGTCGCTCGCCCTGCTCTTGGCTGCCTGCGGCGGCAAGGATGGCGGAAACGAGGCAACTGCCGAAGGCGCAGCTGCCAATGAGACGGCAGCGGGCACGGAAAAGGGCGGTGCTGAAGGCGGTCATGCCGGTGAAGGCGTCGTCACATTGGGTGCCGACCAGATCGCCACAGCGGGCGTCCAGGTCGGACGGCCGATCATCGGCGGGGCCGGGACGATCGAGCTGCCCGCGATCATCGAGGGCGACCCACAGGGAACGCAGGTCGTCTCGGCCGCAATTGCGGGACGCGTGGTCGCGCTCACCCGTAACCTCGGCCAATCGGTCGGACGCGGCCAGACCATTGCGGTCATCGAAAGCCGCGAGGCGGCGCAGATCAAGGGCGAGGTCGAGGCGGCGCGGGCGCGGCTTCAGCTCGCTAATTCGAACCTCGCGCGCGAACAGCGGCTGTTCGCGCAGAGAGTCTCCCCTGAACAGGATCTGATCGCCGCCCGCACAGCGGCGACGGAGGCGCGGATCGCCCTGACGCAGGCGCAGAGCATGGTTTCGGCGGCGGGTGTCGGCGGCGGCGGGCTCAACCGGCTCGGCATTGCCGCGCCGATCTCGGGCCAGATCATTGCGCGCCCCGTGACGCTGGGACAAACGGTCGCGGCGGATGCCGAACTCTATCGCATCGCCAACCTGAGCCAGGTGTCGATCGCGCTTAATCTCAAGCCCGAGGATGCGGGCCGGGTGCGTCCCGGCAATACGGTGCTGGTGAAGGCGGCAGGCCGTCAGGCGACCGCCCGCGTGACCTTCGTGTCGCCGGCGCTTGATCCGCAGACGCGGCTCGTGCCTGCGCTCGCCACCCTCGACAATCGCGGTGGCGAATGGCGGGTCGGCGAGCCTGTGACGGCAGCCGTGCAGCTCACGGGCAGCGGCGGGAGCGGGGCGGTCCGCGTGCCGACGACGGCGGTCCAGAGTTTCGAGGGCAAGTCGGTCGTGTTCGTGCGCACGCCCACCGGCTTCAAGGCGACCCCGGTCCAGCTCGGCGATGCGTCGGGCGACACGGTGATCGTCCGGTCGGGCCTGACCGGCAACGAACAGATCGCCACCACCGGAAGTTTCACGCTCAAGGCCGAGATCGGCAAGGGCGAAGCGAGCCACGAGGATTAAGCCATGATCGCCCGTATCGTAACCTGGGCGGTCGAGAAGCGCTGGCTAGTCCTGCTCCTCACCGTCATCGTCGCCGCCATCGGCGCCTTTTCCCTCTACCGGCTACCGATCGACGCGGTGCCGGACATCACCAACAATCAGGTCCAGATCAACGTCCGCGCGCCTGCCCTCTCGCCCGAGCTGGTCGAGAAGCAGGTGTCGTTTCCAATCGAAACCGCGCTCGCCGGCACCCCCGGCCTGGAATATACGCGCTCGTTGAGCCGCAACGGCTTCGCGCAGATCACGGCGGTCTTTTCGGACGCGACGGACATCTATTTCGCCCGCCAGCAGGTGGGCGAGCGTCTGCGGGGCGTGCAAGAGAATCTGCCCGACGGCGTGAACCCTGAAATGGGTCCGATCGCGACAGGCCTGGGCGAGGTGTACATGTACACCGTTCGTCTCGATCATCGCGAGGACGACAAGCACAAGCCCGGTGAACCGGGCCAACAGCCCGATGGCAGCTACATCACGCCAGAGGGCGAGCGACTGACGACCGAAGAGGACAAGGCGACCTACCTGCGCACCGCGCAGGACTGGATCGTGACGCCGCTTCTGAAGACCACACCGGGCCTCGCCGGTGTCGACTCGATTGGCGGTTACGCCAAGCAGTTCCTCGTCGTGCCCGACGTGCAGAAGCTGGCCTCGCTCGGCATCACGCTGACGGACCTGGGAAATGCGCTGGAGCGCAATAACACCAGCGTCGGCGGTGGCTTCGTCAATCGCAATGGCGAAGGTCTGGCTGTTCGCTCGGATGCGCTCGTTCGCAATGCCAGCGAGTTGGCCAGGACCGTGATCGCGACACGTAACGGCGTGCCGATCACGGTCGAACAAGTTGCGACTGTGAAGACGGGTCAGGCGATCCGCATGGGTTCGGCATCGGAGAACGGTACCGAAGTCGTCGTCGGCACGGCGATCATGCGGATCGGCGAGAACAGCCGCATCGTGTCGACCGCGGTCGCTGAGAAACTGAAGACGATCAACGCTTCGCTGCCTCCTGACGTCGTAATTCAGCCGGTGCTGAACCGCACCGAGCTGGTCAATTCGACGATCAAGACGGTCGCGAAAAACCTGTCCGAAGGCGCGGTGCTGGTCATCGTCGTGCTCTTCCTGCTGCTCGGCAACTTCCGTGCGGCCCTGATCGCGGCGTTGGTCATCCCGATCACCATGATGCTGACAGGCTTTGGTATGCTGCGCGCTGGGGTCTCGGCCAATCTGATGAGCCTTGGGGCTTTGGACTTCGGTCTGATCGTCGACGGCGCCGTCATCATTGTCGAAAACGCGCTGCGCCGGCTTGCCGAGCAACAGCATCATGAAGGCCGATTGCTCAGCGTCAAGGAACGGCTCGCGACCGTGGCAGCCGCTGCGCGTGAGATGATCCGTCCCTCTGTGTACGGGCAGGCAATCATCATCCTCGTCTACGTACCGCTGCTCACGCTGACCGGCGTGGAGGGTAAAACGTTCGGACCGATGGCGCTGACCGTCATCATCGCGCTCGCCTTCGCCTTCATCCTCTCTCTCACCTTCGTGCCGGCGATGATTGCGATCTGGCTGTCGAAGAAGGTCGAGGAGAAGGACGGCCGCATCATCACGTGGCTGAAGAAGCGCTACGAACCCGGTCTCGACCGGGCCATGAAGCGCCCGACGCTGACGATCGGTGCGGGTGTGGGAAGCCTTGTGGTGGCGGCGCTTGCTTTCACTACGCTCGGCTCGGTGTTCCTGCCGCAGCTCGACGAAGGCGATTTGCTGATCCAGTCGCTCCGCATTCCGGCAACGTCGGTCCAGCAGAGCCAGGCGATGCAGGTGCCGATCGAGCGGATGATGTCGAAGCAGCCGGAGGTGCAATTCGTCTATTCCAAGACGGGCACCGCCGAGCTGGCGGCCGACCCGATGCCGCCGAACGCGACCGACATGTTCGTCATCCTGAAGCCGCGCAAGGATTGGCCGGATCCTGAGCTTCCCAAGGAGGAGCTGGTCAGCCGGATCGAGGGTAATCTCGCGAAGATTCCGGGAAATGCCTACGAGATCACCCAGCCCATCCAGATGCGCTTCAACGAGCTGATCGCCGGCGTGCGCGGCGACATCGCGGTGAAGGTGTTCGGGGACGACTTCAACCAGATGAACCGGACGGCCGAGCAAATCGCGGCGGTGCTGCGCAGAACGCAAGGCGCAGCGGACGTGAAGGTGGAGCAGACGACCGGTCTTCCCATGCTCGACATTCGCGTCAACCGCGACGCGATGGCGCGGTTGGGCGTTACGGCTCAGGATGTGCAGGACACCGTGACTGCGACGATCGGCGGGCGAACATCGGGCCAGATCTTCGAGGGCGACCGTCGCTTCCCCGTGGTGATCCGCCTGTCGGAGGCGCAGCGTGCCGACATCGGCCTGCTCCAACAGGTGCAGGTGCCGGTGGCAGGCGGCGGCTATGTACCGCTGTCCAGCGTCGCCGAGATCAAGGTGGTCGATGGTCCGAACCAGATCAGCCGCGAGAACGGCAAGCGGCGCGTGGTGGTGCAAGCCAACGTGCGTGGCCGCGACGTCGGATCCGTCGTGGCGGATGCGCAGGCGGCGATCGGCAGCCAACTCCGGCTGCCTGCCGGCACCTATCTCGAATGGGGCGGCCAGTTCGAGAACCTCCAATCGGCAAGCGAACGGCTGAAGCTGGTCATTCCGGCTTGCTTCATCTTGATCCTGCTGCTCCTCTACGGGGCGTTGGGATCGGTCCGCGACGCCGCGATCGTGTTCACCGGCGTGCCTTTCGCGCTGGTGGGCGGCGTCCTGTTGCTGTTCCTGCGGGGCATGGACTTCTCGATCTCGGCGGCAGTGGGCTTCATCGCCCTCTCGGGCATCGCGGTCCTCAACGGCCTCGTCATGGTCAGCTCGATCCAAGATCTGATCCGATCAGGGATGAGCCGCGAGGAAGCCGCGCATGTTGGCGCGATGCAGCGTCTGCGACCCGTCATCATGACCGCGCTAGTCGCCAGCCTCGGCTTCGTGCCGATGGCGCTGGGCGAAGGCGCCGGCGCAGAGGTTCAAAAGCCTTTGGCGACGGTCGTCATCGGCGGTCTGATCTCGGCGACGCTTCTTACGCTGTTCGTGCTGCCGACACTCTATGCCCGGTTCGGGCAGAAAGTGATCGAGAAACCCGAGCACTACAATGAGGAGCATGAAGGGGACGACCACGGTCAGACCTTCGTGAACAACTTGGCCTGATGGATGGGCGGGGCGATCCGCGATCGCCCCGCCCATCTCTGGGAGATGGGGATATGCCTCGCACCATAACCAGCTCGATGCTTCACGGCGGGCCACTGCGCATCTGGTCGGCACTCACCGATCCGGATCATCGCCGGGCGTGGAGTCCGCTCGTATTTCTCGATGATCCGTCCCGGCTCGGCGACACAGAATGCACCTTTGCGATCCAGGGCATCACCCGGCCAATTCGGACGCCAGCACGGATTGATCGATTCGATAAACCGCACGCCTTCGCTTGGTCCTGCGGCATCCCCTATCTGTTCACGCTCGAAGAGCGGTACGAGCTGGCGGGGGACGATGGCGGCACCAGGCTAACGCATAGCTGCACGCTGCGCGGGGCGCTCTCCCTGCCGTTCGCGGCGATGATGTTGCGCCGCCTGCGATCCCTGATGGTCGAATCTGACGATCGCCTCGCAACCTATCTCCGCTGGCGGGTAGGTCAGCCTGCCCGGGCTATCAATCGTCAGCGCGTCCCCTTCCGCTACAGGAGGAAGGCGCGATGATGATGCACTGTAAGCGGGTGCTGCCCGCCGTCATCCTCGTTGTCGGGCTCGCGGCGTGCTCGGAAAGAAAGCCGCCAGCCCCGCCAACGGAGCAGCAGATCCATTCGTCCGACAGCGCCGTGACGACCGGGGAAATGGGGCGGCATAGATATCGCTGTTCCGACGGGGAACCGCTGTTCGTCGATTACAAGGACAACGGCCTGCAGATCGATTTGCGGCGCTCCAACGGGGGACCGCCGATGATGCTGACCGCGCCAGCGCAGGGCCTGCAATATGTCGGCGAAACAGCCACCGCGACCTTCAAGGGGTCGCAGCTCACCATCGTGGAAGGCGATGGCCGTACCCGGATCTGCGAGCAGGAAGGCACGCGATGAACTGCCCTGCCTTCGAACGCCACAGGGCGCTTCGTCGGAAGAGACCGATGTCTGACACGTCGATTTCAAATGTGACAACCTTGTGCGGCCTGAATCGGGCCGGTCTGGCGATCGCGCGCCTCGGCGTCGTTCTCGTCTCCGGGGCGGTTATAGGGGCGTGTAATCCAGCGCCGACCCAGCCTACCGAGCCGGCGCATGAAAAGCATCTGACGTCGAAACTAATCGCGCAGCGCATCATGTACTGCGACGACGGCACACGCGCCGATGTCGACTTCATCGATGAAGGCTTGAAAATGGCCGTCACCTGGCTGCCGAAGGGCAGGACCGAGATCCTGCGCGCGCAGCGAACCGGTGACGAGTTTCGCGGCGACCATTCGCGGGCTGTCGTGGCGGGCGGATCGATCGCGTTCACGCGACGCGGGAAGATCCGCGTCTGCCACCGAACCCCGGAGGAGTCCTAGGAAATGCAGGCACTGCTCTATACGCTTGCGCCTGTGCTGGCGGTCGTGCTCGGCGCGATTGTCGCGAGCCGCACCAAGTTGAAACCTGGCCTCGTGGCGGGCCTACAGCATCTCGCTGCCGGCGTCGTGTTCGCGGCGGCAGCGACCGAAATCCTGCCGCAGGTCAAGCATGAGGCATCGCCCAGCGCGACGTTGATCGGCGGGGCGGCGGGCGTCGCGACCATGCTGGGGCTCAAGGCTCTTGAGGCCCGCTTCAAGGGGCCGATGGCGCTACTCGCCGCGATCGGCATCGACATTCTGGTGGACGGCCTGGTGCTCGGCCTCGCTTTCGTGGCGGGCGAGAAGGCAGGTCTCCTGCTGACGATCGCGCTCACTCTGGAAGTGTTATTTCTGGGACTGACGCTGACCGACGAGCTGGCGGAAACCTATCGCTCGCGCTTGCGCATCATCGTGATCGTCTCGGCATTGGCCCTGCTGCTGCCGATCGGCGCGCTCGCTGCCGTGCCGGTCGCCGCGCTGTCGCCGGTGATGATCGCCGGCTTCCTCAGCTTCGGGCTGATGGCGCTGCTCTACCTCGTCACGGAGGAGTTGCTGGTCGAGGCGCACGAGAAACCCGACACCCCGCTCATCAGCTCGATGTTTTTCGTCGGCTTCCTGGCCCTGCTGACACTTGAGGAGATGATGGGATGATCCCGGGCAACGACAACAATGGCGGGCAGGAGCGCCGCACACTGTGGATCGTCCTGCTGCTGAACGCGGCGATCGCTGCGGGCTTCTTCGTTTCCGGCTTCTTCGCGGACTCGAGCGCGCTGATCGCCAACGGCGTCGACAACCTGTCCGATACGGCTGTGTATGCGCTGAGCCTTGTGGCGCTCACCCGGGGCCAGACATGGAAGACACGCGCCGCGGTCGCTTCGGGCGTCATGCTGCTGATCTTCGCGGGCGGCATCTTGATCGATGTCGGACGGCGCTACGTGCAGGGCAGCGAGCCCATCGGACCTACCATGATGGTCATGTCCGCGATCGCCGGCGTCGTGAATTACCTCTGCCTGCGGCTGCTCCAGCGCCTCAAGGATCCGGACGTCAATCTCCGGGCCGCAACCACCTTCAGCTTCAACGACTTCATTTCCAACGGCGGCATCCTGATCGCCGGCGTGCTGGTGCTGTGGTTGGGTACCAATTGGCCGGACCTGCTGGTCGGCTTCGCCACCGCCATCATCGCCATCAAGGGCGGTGTCGAAATCCTGCGCGACGCGCGCGCCGAAACCAAGAAAAGCGAAAGGAGGTCGTCATGAACGACAAGCTCGAACTCGACATTCCAGTGTTGTTGCCGGACCTTCCTGACGCGGCCGATGCCTGCCTGGACCGTCTCGTATCAACCCTGTCAAAGCGCGAAGGTGTCGAGCGGGCGCATGTGATCTGTCTCGACGGCAACACGCCAGCGGCGCTGTGCATCCATTTCGATGCCGCCAAGCTGCCGCTGCCACGGTTGCGCGAAATGGTGCGCGCCGCAGGTGCCGAAATCACCGAGCGCTACGGCCATGCGATCTGGCAGGTGACGGGGATCAACCACGAACGTCGGGCGCGCACGGTCAGCGATGCGCTGTGCGCCTTGCCCGGCGTGGTCCAGGCAAGCGCCAGCACCAGCGGGTCTGTCCGGGTCGAATATGATCGCCGCGAAACCACCGAAGAGGAGGTGCGCGCTGCGCTTCGCAAGCTGAAGGTGAGGGTGGGCAAGCGGGTCGCTGCCGATGAACATGCCGGCCACGACCACGGCCCCGGGGGCCACGGCGCGGGCGAAGAGAAGCACGGCCCCGGCGATGGCCACGACCATAGCCACGCCGAATTTCTCGGCCCCAATACCGAGCTGATCTTCGCGCTCGCCTGTGGCGCGCTGCTGGGGATCGGCTACGCGATCGAGAGGCTGGTCGCTGGCGCGCCCGAATGGCTGCCGACCGCCTGCTATATCGCAGCCTATTTCTTCGGCGGATTCTTCACGCTGCGCGAGGCGATCGACAACCTCCGGATGAAGAAGTTCGAGATCGACACGCTGATGTTGGTCGCTGCGGCCGGCGCCGCTGCGCTGGGCGCATGGGCCGAAGGTGCGCTGCTGCTGTTCCTGTTCAGCCTCGGCCATGCGCTTGAGCATTATGCAATGGGCCGCGCCAAGAAGGCGATCGAGGCGCTGGCGAAGCTCGCGCCCGAAACCGCGACCGTGCGACGCGGCGGGCAGACCAGCGAAATCCCGGTCGAGCAGATGGTCGTCGGGGACATTGCCATCGTCCGCCCGAACGAGCGCCTGCCTGCCGACGGCTTCGTCATCAAGGGCACCAGCGCGATCAACCAGGCCCCGGTCACGGGTGAAAGCATCCCGGTCGACAAGGTGCCGGTCGCAGATGCCGCAGCGGCACGCGCCAAGCCCGATGCAGTCGACGCGGAAAGCCGGGTTTTTGCTGGTACGATCAACGGCGGCGGCGCGATCGAGATCGAGGTGACACGCCGTTCCAATGAAAGCGCGCTTGCCAAGGTCGTGAAGATGGTGAGCGAAGCGGAGACGCAGAAGTCGCCGACGCAGCGCTTCACCGACCGGTTCGAACGGATCTTCGTGCCCGCCGTCCTGGTCCTGTCAGTGCTCCTGCTGTTCGCATGGGTGGTCGTCGACGAGCCGTTCCGCGACAGCTTCTATCGCGCGATGGCGGTGCTGGTGGCGGCAAGCCCGTGCGCGCTCGCGATCGCAACGCCGAGCGCGGTCCTGTCGGGCGTTGCCCGTGCAGCGCGGGGCGGCGTGCTCGTGAAGGGCGGTGCACCGCTCGAAAACCTCGGGTCGCTCAAAGCGATCGCTTTCGACAAGACGGGCACGCTGACCGAAGGTCGTCCGCGCATCACTGATGTCGTGCCCGTCGATGGCGCCGATGAAGGCGAGTTGCTGGCGCTGGCTGTCGCCGTCGAAGCGTTGAGCGACCATCCCCTGGCCCAAGCGATCGTCAAGGACGGCCGCGAACGTCTGAACGATCGTGCCGTGCCGACTGCCGGCGACCTCAAGAGCCTGACCGGTCGGGGCGTCACCGCGAGCGTGGATGGCGAGACGGTGTGGATCGGCAAGGCCGAGATGTTCGGAAGTGAGGGCATTCCGGCGCTGGGGCAGGGCGCGCAGGACGCAATCGCGAAGCTGCGCGAGAACGGCCGCACGACAATGGTGGTCCGCAAGGGGGACCGCGACCTGGGCGCGATCGGCCTGATGGACACGCCTCGCGAAGCTGCCAAGACCGCGTTGCGTCGGCTGCACGAGATGGGCGTGTCGCGGATGATAATGATCTCCGGCGATCACCAGAAAGTCGCCGAAGCGATCGCCGACGAAGTCGGGATCGACGAAGCGTGGGGCGACCTCATGCCCGAAGACAAGGTTGCCGCGATCAAGAAGCTCGCCGGCGAAGACAAGGTCGCGATGGTGGGCGACGGCGTGAACGATGCGCCGGCGATGGCAAGCGCCACGGTCGGCATCGCGATGGGCGCGGCGGGGTCGGACGTTGCGCTGGAGACAGCCGACGTGGCGCTGATGGCCGACGATCTGGCGCACCTGCCATTCGCAGTCGGTCTTAGCCGCCATACCCGTGGAATCATCCGGCAGAACGTCTTCGTCAGCCTGGGTGTCGTCGCCTTCCTGGTGCCTGCTACCATCCTCGGCCTCGGCATTGGGCCAGCGGTGGCGGTTCATGAGGGATCGACGCTGCTCGTCGTCATCAATGCGCTCAGGCTGCTCGCCTACCGCGATCCGGCAGGGAAGGCGGCATGAAGTGGCTGATCGCCTTCGACCTCGACGGCACGCTTGCCGAGAGCAAGCGGCCGTTATCGGAGGATATGGCCGCAATCCTCGCCCGATTGCTCGCCATCACGGATGTGGCGGTGATCTCGGGCGGGGACTGGCCGCAGTTCGAAAAGCAGATCGCCTCGCGCCTTCCTGCCGGCGTCGCGCTCGACCGTCTCTGGTTGATGCCGACCACAGGCACGAAACTCTATCGGTTCATCAATGGCGCTTGGCGCGCGGTCTATGCCGAACTGTTCGACGACGCGGAGAAGGCGAAGATCCGCACGGCCTTCGATCAGGCGCTGACCGATGCCGGTCTCGCCGACGAACGTATCTGGGGCGAACGGATCGAGGACCGGGGCAGCCAGATCACCTTTTCGGGCCTGGGGCAGGCAGCGCCGCTGAAGGAAAAGGAAGCGTGGGATCCTGACCGAAAGAAGAGGACCGCGTTGCAGGCCACGTTGCGCGCGAAGCTGCCGGAGCTCTCGATCAATCTCGGTGGCACGACATCGATCGACGTGACCAGAGCAGGGATCGACAAGGGCTATGGCCTGAAGCGCCTGAGTGCCGAGAGCGGTGTCCCGCTCGACGGGATGCTGTTCATTGGGGATGCGATATTCCCCGGTGGGAATGACTATCCCGCTGCTGAAATCGGCCTCGACACAGTGAGGGTGCGCGACGTCGCGGAAACCACCGCCGTCGTGACCGCCATCATCGCGTGTCTGCACCGATAGGATCAAGATACATGGTCGGCTCCATCGCGGAATGCCGCATTGTCAAAGCTCTGGCTTCTGTCGCTTAGGGCAGCGCTTCCTAAAACGAAAAGAAGGCAATGTGCGCGTCTCCGCGAACAAAGCCTCCAGCGATCAATCTAAGAGATTCCGCCGCGCTTCTCAATCGTAGGGGGCGTTTGCGGGAGGGGGCGGAATCCTACGCTAAGGATTTGGGCCAGCGATATTCCCCGGTTGGATTGATGTGTTCCCATCCCAACGGCGAGACGTGGGCGAGTAGATCAGGCGCGATATGGGTACCGCTGGCGGCCCGGGTATTGACGACCTCGCCGAGCTTCATGGTGTTCCAGAATATGATGATGGCGGCGAGCAGGTTCATTCCGGCGATGCGATAGTGCTGGCCTTCGCCGGATCGATCCCGGATTTCACCTCGGCGGTGGAAGCTGATGGCGCGCTTTAGGGCGTGGTGGGCCTCACCCTTGTTGAGGCCGATCTGAGCCTGGCGCTGGAGGCCGGCATCAAGAATCCAGTCGATCATGAACAGGGTTCGCTCGATGCGGCCCACCTCTCGCAATGCGAGGGCCAGCTCATTCTGGCGCGGGTAAGAGGCGAGCTTGCGAAGAATCTGGCTGGGGGCGACGATCCCCGCTGCGATCGTCGCCATGATGCGCAGGATGTCGGGCCAGTTGCGCTCGATGAGCGGTTCATTGATCTTACCTCCGACCAGCGCTCGCACATTGGCCGGCGTCGCGTTGGGCGTGAAGGCATAGAGTCTTTTCTGAGGGAGATCGCGGATACGGGGGGCGAACCTGTAGCCGAGCAAGGCGCAGGCGGCGAACACATGATCGGTGAAGCCGCCCGTGTCGGCAAAATGCTGGCGAACGCGGCGGCCCGCGTCATTCATGAGCAGCCCGTCCAGGATATAGGGAGCCTCGCTGACCGTTGCCGGGATCACCTGGGTTGCGAACGGCGCATATTGATCGGACACATGGCTGTATCCCTTGAGGCCCGGGACGTTGCCATATTTCGCGTTGATCAGATTCATCGCCTCGCCCTGCTCGGTAGCAAGGAAGAACTGCCCGTCGCTGGATGCCGATTGCCCTTGTCCCCAGAAGGCGGCCATGGGCAGGGCGGCGTGGGCCTCCACGATCATGGCGAGCGCCCGATCATGGGGTCGGTTCCGGCTGAGGGCGAAATGACACCCTAAGCGAAACGGCAAGAAGGGGTGGGGAGCGGACATCGCGCCCCCGCCTTGCGTCATCCTGAACTTGTTTCAGGATCCATCGGGCGATTGGTGCCGGAGCGTGGTGGCTCGTGCCGCCATCTCGGTTGGCCGATCATAAACTGGGCTTTCGGATTGATGGACCCTGAAACAAGTTCAGGGTGACGGCTGATTTGGGGTGGGGCGCGGTCATCCGTCATCCCGGCGCATGCCGGGACCGTGGGCAAGTCTTGAGGCGATAGCTATCGCCAGGGCGCCCGGACGTGAGGCTGCTTCTAAAGACAGCCCACGGTCCCGGCATGCGCCGGGATGACGACCATTGGGAACGTCTGCAACGGGGCGGATGCTGCCCTTCACCATTCCGCCGGATGGATGTCGATCAAATGGATCAAATGTCAGTGAGATCCTCAGGGTACATCCCACCGCGCTGGCAGAAGAGAGCCCATGTTTCCTTCCCCTGTGCGGTTACGATCATGCGAACCGGTAAATCGACTGCGAGCGCGATAAGGCCGAGGCGGACAAGCGGGCCAATGCTCCTATCGCTGATCACCCTGTCAGGGGTGTACCCTCCTGCCACGAGTGTCCATCCGGGCGTTCCGCGTTCGGTAATAGCCGGAGCGAGATGGCCGTCACGTGGGAGATCGGTATCGCGGCCCAGGGTGTATAGGCAGATACTCCAGAAGGCATCTCGCGGTCGTGGTGGGATCAACGCCCATTCCAGCGGGCCGGCATCATCCTGTTCGGGCGCTTGAACGGCTGCGGCCGGGTCGTCCCGGACTCCATCGCGGTACGCGCGCTCTAGCGCCTGCGCGATGGCGCCAGCAGTGTCGACGGCGATCCCGTACTTCCGATTGTAGCGATCCTTGGCGACAATGCCTCGGGCGATTTCGCGAAACCGCGCCTTGCGCCGGGGATCGGGACGCAGCCGTCCAGACGCCCCGGTCATGTCGTCACCGTGACATCAGGGCTCACGTTACCCCGTGCGCGAGCCACGATCCCGGCGACCGTGTTCTTGCTGAGTCCCAGGTCGCGAGCGATCCAGCGATAGCTCCGCCCCTCGGCGATATGCGCCAACACTTTGGGCGCGAGGCGGTCCGACTTGGGTCGCTCCCCCAGTTGCCGGCCGAGTTTGCGGCCACGTGCCCGCGCTGCAGCAAGGCCAGAGCGGACCCGCTCGCTCAGCATGTCGCGCTCAAACTGGGCTATACCTGCGAGCATCGTCGCCATCATCCGCCCATGCGGCGTATCGACCTCGAACGTCATGCCGCTCATCGCGACCACCGACACGCGCCAGCCCGACAGCCGGTTGAGTGTATCGAGCAGGTCCTGGGTCGAACGCCCCCAGCGACTGAGTTCGGTAACGAGGATCGCATCGATATGGCGTGCCTGCGCCAGCTTCATCACCTCAGCCCGCGCCGAACGGTTTGCCTTCATGCCCGACGCGGTTTCGCGGAAGACCTCGACCACTTCATAGCCGCCACGCTCGGCAAAGCCGGCCAGGTCGCGGAGCTGCCGTTCGCACGACTGGTCGGCTGTCGAAACCCTGGCGTAGATGGCGGCGCGCTGTCCCAATTGAACCCTTCTGGAATTAGGCCTCGAAAAGCCTTGATTTGCGTGGGGTCAGTGTTGTCCAAAACAGACTTCTGTTCAATGGGGACAAGCCGTGCATGCCGAGACGCCATATCCTCAGCGCCCGACAGCGTTCGGCCCTACTCGACCTACCGACTGACGAAGCGGCGCTGCTGCGCCATTATCTTCTGGCAGACGATGACCTGATTCATATCGACCGGCGTCGCCGACCGGAGAACCGCATCGGGTTCGCCCTGCAGTTGTGCGCGCTGCGATATCCAGGCCGGACCCTTGCTCCCGGCGAACTGATCCCACACACTGTATCTGCCTTTCTAGGCGCCCAGCTTGGCATCGCTGGCGAGACGCTCGCGGCCTATGCCGTTCGACGCCAAACCCGCCACCAGCACATGGAGGCGCTGCGCCGTATCTACGGATACAGAATGTTCCCCGGACGGGGACCGTATGCCAGGGCTTTCCGCGATTGGCTTCTCGCCGAAGCCGAGCAGGCACGCTCAAACGACGACCTTGCCCGGCGCTTCATTGCCCGCTGCCGTGAAACCATGACCATCCTGCCGGCGATCACGACAATCGAGCGTTTGTGCGCGGACGCGCTCGTCGCCGCCGAACGTCGGATCGAGAAGCGGATCGCGGCCCGTCTCGATCCCGTCGCCTGTGATGGGCTCGACCGACTGACTACCGAGATGCTGCCGGGGGCGATCAGCCGCTTCATCTGGCTGCGCCGGATTGAGCCGGGCAACAACTCCGCCGCGGCGAACCGGCTGCTCGACCGGCTCGAGTTCCTGCGCGCGATGAACCTCAATGATGGTATACTTGCCGGTGTTCCACCGCATCGCGTCGCCCGGCTACGCCGGCAGGGCGAGCGCTACTTCGCCGATGGCCTGCGCGACCTCGGCGCCGATCGGCGCCGCGCTATCATGGCGGTCTGCGTCATTGAATGGGCCACGGCGACTGCGGATGCGGTGATCGAAACACATGACCGGATCGTTGGCCGCACCTGGCGCGACGCGAAGCAACTGCATGACGCGCGGGTCGTAGAAACCAGAGGCGCTACCACTGCGACTTTGAACGGCTTCACTGCACTCGGTCAATCATTGCTCGAAGCGCATGGCGACGGCGCGTCGCTGGAAGATGCGGTCGCGGGCGGGGCGGGATGGGAACGGCTCACCAGCCTCGTCGCTACGGCCAAGACGTTGACGGACACCTTGGGCGATGATCCGCTGGCCTATGTTGATCAGGGGTATCACCGCTTCCGTCGGTATGCCCCGCGCATGCTGCGATGCCTCGACCTCAAAGCTGCGGCGGTTGCACGGCCTTTGCTGGACGCGGCTACCGTCATCGCTACCAAGGGCGCAGTTCCGGCGGCCGACGATTTCTTGCGCCCGCATTCCAAATGGCGGCGACAGTTGCGGGCGAAGGGCGATGATGATGCCCGCCTCCGGGAAGTCGCGGTCATGTTTCACCTGCGCGACGCGCTGCGCTCGGGCGACATATGGCTCGACCGCTCGCATCGATATGGTGACCTGCGCCACGTCCTCGTGCCGATGGCGGTCGCGCATGCCGCGAAGCTGGCGGTCCCGTCCGACCCGCATGTCTGGCTGGCTGACCGCAAAGTGCGTCTCGCTGATGGCCTTGCCCGGCTCGGTCGCGCCGTGCGCAGCGGTACAATTCCGAAAGGCAGCATCGAGGACGGCACGCTGCGCATTGATCGGCTCACCGCTGACGCGCCGGATGGGATCGAGGATCTGGTGCTTGATCTGTATCGCCGGCTGCCGCCCGTCCGCATCACCGATCTGCTGCTCGAAGTCGATACCGCGCTGGGTTTCACTGATGCCTTCACGCATCTGCGCACCGGCGTGCCATGCGGCGACCGAATCGGCCTGCTCAACGTCCTGCTTGCCGAGGGCCTGAATTTGGGTCTGCGTAAGATGGCAGAGGCTTCCAACACTCACGACTATTGGCAACTCTCCCGTCTCGCTCGCTGGCACGTCGAAAGCGAGGCGATCGACCAGGCGCTGGCCAACGTGGTCGCGGCGCAAGGGGCGCTGCCGATGGCCCAGGTCTGGGGTATGGGCAGATCCGCATCGGCCGATGGCCAGTTCTTCCCCGCCGCACGGCAGGGCGAAGCGATGAATACGATCAACGCCCGCTACGGCAACGATCCCGGCATCAAGGCCTATACCCACGTCAACGACCGCTTCGCGCCGTTTGCATCGCGGACCATTCCAGCCACGGTCAGCGAAGCACCTTATCTACTCGACGGGCTGACGATGAATGAGGCAGGGCGACGGATCGAAGAGCAGTACGCCGACACTGGCGGGTTCACCGATCATCTGTTCGGGATCAGCGCGATGCTCGGCTGCCGCCTTGTACTGCGCATCCGCGACCTCCCATCCAAACGACTGTACGTGTTCGACCCTGCCGCGACGCCGAGCGAATTGCGCCCGCTGGTGGGCGGCAAGGCGCGTGAGGCGCTGATCGTTTCCAACTGGCCCGATCTGTTCCGCTGCGCCGCCACCATGAGCGCTGGACAGGTCGCGCCGAGCAGCATCTTGCGCAAGCTCGCCTCCTATCCGCGCCAGAACGATCTTGCCTCCGCGCTGCGCGAGGTGGGCCGGATCGAGCGGACGCTGTTCATCATCGAATGGATACTCGACGTCGGCATGCAGCGCCGTGCACAGGTCGGCCTCAACAAAGGCGAGGCACATCATGCGCTGAAAAATGCCCTGCGCATCGGCCGTCAGGGCGAAATCCGCGACCGCACGACGGAGGGTCAGCATTACCGGATCGCCGGCCTCAACCTGCTCACCGCCATCATCGTCTACTGGAACACCCTGCACCTTGGCCATGCCGTTGAGGCCCGGCGCCGCGAAGGGCTCGATACCCCCGACCATCTTCTCGCCCATATTTCGCCGCTCGGATGGGCACACATCCTCCTCACTGGCGAGTACCTTTGGCCCAAGGACGCCGGCGCTTAGGGTGTCATTCCGCCCTCAGCCGGAACCGACCCCTTCTGGCGGTGGAGGCGTCATGCCACGCTCGACCTGCGGCGGGAGCATCAAGCGGTAGGCGTTCGAGGTCTGTTTGACCTGGGGGCCGCGCATTCCTGCGTTGCCGGTCGGCACATAGCGACGCAACCAGTCGAGGAAGCCATGCGCCTTGAGCCGCTTGAGCGCATCCACCACGGCCGCGATCGAGCGGCCGATGCGAAGCGCCAGCGTCGCGATGGCCGGATCGAGTCGGCCTGTCTTGTAGTCGATCAGGCGAAGCAACTCGCGCAACACCTCAAGCCCGACATGGCCGATCGCGCCATTCTCGCGGTTGTTGCGCTCGCGCCGGTGGGCAAGCCGTTTCAACCGGTCATATTTCTCGGCCGCCTGCATGAAGCGAGCGACGTTCTTGGGACTGAACGGTTGCCAGAACCGCCCTTCCCGGCCCTCCTCGGTGCGGCTGTAGCGGTGGACCCGCTGGCCGGTCTGACGGCCGGGCCGCCTACCCTTCGCCCCTCCAAGGGCCTCGAACACAGTTTGCATGGAACCTCCCGTCGTTCGGTCGGCCCGGCTGCTGGCGGCAATCCTTCATGGACAAAGCTCTCCCGTTCTCGAAAACAGCGTTTTCGAGTTGACTTCGCGTCCGATCTGCGGGAGGCTGTTCCTGCTACAGAACGCGGGCCTCCGCCCATCAGACTTTCCGAGAGCCCGGCCGCCAAGCCGGGCTTTCGTCGTTTTGGCCCTAGCGGTGCCACCCGCTACGATCGCCACGGCGAATCGGCGAACGTGTCCGCCGACACCAAAGCCTGTCAGATTCCTATGTCTTTGGGAAGTGCGCTCTATAATGCTGGCGCAATAGGTCAGGTGTTCACGTGTTCACACATTCACACGTGAACCTGTTCACTTCTCGATGGGCTGATTGTATTTCTGGAGAATGTCGAGGACGGCCTCGGTCAACATCGCCTCGATCGTGCTGTCTTCCTTGACGGCGAGGATCGCGAACGCTCGGGCAACCGCCGGATCGAAACGACCGGCGATCGACTTCTTGCCGATGCGATTGCGCTGGCGACGTGGCGCTTCGATCGGCAGCATCGGTTCTTCAACCTCTGCGGGCGTGCCGGTCGATTTCCTGGCGTTCGTCGATCTTGCCACCCCCAAAGCTCCTAATCTTGTGTTCACACGTTCACATATTCACACGTGGACAGTTATCGCTCGCCAAACGGATGCTTGCCGTGCTGGCGCATGAGCAGGTCGATGGCTTCGCCAAGGAGCGCCTGCAACGTCGTTCCCTGCTCGGCCGCCAGCATGTTCAGACCGCGACTGACCTCGGGGCTGAAATAGGCGCTCACGGCCTTCTTGCCCTGCCGGGTCTGCGCGCGGGTGGCGGGCGTCGCCGTCGCCTGGTCGGGGCTGTCGCCGATCGCGCCAGCCTTCTCCACCCGCTGCTGCTTCATCGCGCCAAATTTGCTCATGCCGCGCCCCGCTTCTTGTTCATCCGTGAACGTGTGGACACGTTCACCTGTCCACTTGTCCACGCCCATAGCGCGGCGACCTCCTCGGCCGCTTTACCTTCGGGTTCCAGCTCGATCGCGGTTTTCCCCTGCGCCGTGCTGTGATGATAGATCGCCCGCTGGGTGAGCATGACGGGCGCAACGTCTACGCCCATGCCGGCGACGCCATCGCTGCCCTCGATCAGCTCGCGGGCATCCCGGTAGGTTGTCGGCGCGCGCTGGGGGCCGCCCATGAACAGCACGAACGCGGGCTTGCCGCTCGCCTGCACAAGCTCGGCCGTCATCTCGACGGCTTTGAGGTCGAAGGCTTGCGGACGACACGGAATCAACACCAGGTCTGCGACCTTGCAGGCCTCCCGCGCCATGATGTCGGCATGGGGCGGGGTGTCGATCACCACCAAGTCGGCCCCGAGTTCGGCCGCTTGTTGGAGCTTGCGGGGCAAAAGGGGAGGGGAGGCGCAATCGACCACCTCAAGGTCCGACGATCCGCGCCACTCGCTCCAGTGGCTTGCCGTCGCCTGCGGGTCGGTATCGAGAATCAACACGGCAAGCCCCGCGCCCGCCCCGGCCGCGGCTAGGTGGATTGCCAGTGTCGTCTTACCCGCGCCGCCCTTCTGACTGATGACGGTGATGACCTTCATGTGAACCCCTGAACACGTGAACGTGTGGACTTGTGAACACGTTCACGTGTGGACGTTCCATGCGTCTAGGTCAAGGCGGCGATCCGCTGCGCGGATCCTCGCCCCCGCCAGCCGATCGGAACCCGGCGGGCCAAGACCGCTTGAGCGGCGGTGCCGCGCAGCGGCAGGCACCCCATGTCCTGCTGCTATCAGCGACCTAAACGAGTTTCGTCGTCGAGGGCGTCAAGGAGTTCCTGCGGATCGGTGAAGCCGACGCGGTGCGCCTTCATTGTAACGCGCGCCGACTCCATCGCCGCGCGCGTCTCGGCGTTCGGCATTTCGGATCGAACGGCGTCCTCGTCGATCGTCTTGGTCTGTGAGTCGGCAAGAAAGCCTTCCTGCTCAAGGAAGCTGTCGAGGGTTGGCCCTCGGTGTTTGTTGTCAGCCATCTTCAATCTCTCTCGGTGCGTGCCGATCAGGCCGGATGAAGGTGAAACCCCGCCTGACCGTCCACCTTACGCGGCAATACCGATACCGACACCTGCACGTCGCGATTGAGCCGGTCGAGAATCGTCATCAACCGGTCGATGGTAAAGCCCTTGAGCTTGGCCTGGCGGATGCGCGAAAAATCGGCGGCAGCGACGCCGGTGATCTTCTCGGCCGCCCGCACCGTCAGATTGTCGGTCGCCAGCGTCTTGCTGATCTCGCCCGCCAGAATGGCGCGAAGCTGGCGCTGTTCGGGTTCCTTCATGCCAAGGTCGGCATAGACGTTGCCAGTGCCTCGGATCAGCTCGAAGTCGTCATCGTCGGTCATTGCAGCGCCTCCTTCAGACGCTTGATGCGCTCGCGCACCAAGTCGATTTCCTGCTTCGGGGTGGCGATCCCGCTCTTGGACTTCTTCTGGAAGGCGTGAACCACCCAAATGTCGTCGTCGAGCTGGAGGGCGTAGATCACCCGGAAGGCTTCTCCCCGTTCCTTGATCGCCAGTTCCCATATGCCCGAACCCAACCCGGTCATGGGCTTGGCGATTTCCGGCGTGTCGCCCTCGGCGATCACCGTGAGAGCGTCGGTCGCCTGGTCCTGCGCGTCCTCGGGAAAGCGGCCGAACTCTTTGAGCGCGCCCTTGATCCACGAAATGTTGCGCAGGGCTTTTCGATGCATTGGCTCAAATGTAGTTGTATCTCACAACGCGGTCAAGAGATAAGCGTTGCTCGGCCCAAGGGTCGGGTGGGTAGGATAAAGACGCGGACGTCGAAACGACGACCTCCATCAAGCCGGGCAGGGCAGGGGGCTACACTCCCGCCAATCGCGCCCGATGTTCGCGCAATACGCGCTGCACGGTCGATCGCGACACGCGGAACAGGTTGGCGAGCTGGGCGGGGGAGCCTTGGCCGGATTCGGCCTTGGCGATGATATCGGCACGCTGGGGGCCGGTGAGGCTCGGCCGACGTCCAAGGTGCCGCCCCGCCTGGCGCGCATGATGCAGCCCGTTCATGGTCCGCTCGCGGATCATGGCGCGCTC
Organism: Sphingomonas sp. JUb134; assembly: GCF_004341505.2. Lineage (NCBI taxonomy): Bacteria > Pseudomonadati > Pseudomonadota > Alphaproteobacteria > Sphingomonadales > Sphingomonadaceae > Sphingomonas > Sphingomonas sp. JUb134. Next base: position 52,595 of record NZ_SLYP02000004.1, on the reverse strand, counting down.
GAACTCGGCGAACGCGCCCAGGGTCTGCGTCATCAAGCGCCCTGCCGCCGTGGTGGTATCGACGGCCTCGGTCAGCGATCGGAACCCCGCGCCTGCCTCGGTGATCTTCTCCAGCGTGAACAGGAGGTCGCGAAGCGAGCGCGATAGCCGGTCCAGCTTCCACACCACGAATACGTCGCCGGGCTGCAACGCGCCGATCGCGCGCGCCAGCTCGGGCCGATCGGACCGGCCGCCCGATGCCTCCTCGCGGTAGATCGGATCGCATCCCGAATCGGTCAGCGCGCGAAGCTGCGGGTCGAGGTCTTGCGAGTCGCCGCGCGACACGCGGGCGTAGCCGATCAGCCTGCGACCATTTGGCACGGTTTCCATGCTGTCATTGTGGCACGGGTTTATGACACCTGCAAACCCTTGGAAAAGCTGGGGTGGCGAGTTGGTGTCAGAACCGACCGTGGCTGTTGAAAAAGTCCTACTGAAGGCTGCCGATCGTCTGTCGAGATCGCCTTTTTAGATTATGCGAGAGGTTTGCTTATCCGGTTCCACCTGAGACATCAGGAGCCACCTTGGGGTCGGGATCCTGTGCCTTGCCGGTTGCGGGTGCCGCTTTCTGGCTCGGCATAGCGGTGAGATAAGCAACGATCGCGTCAACGTCCTTCTCGGCCACCGGCGCCTTGTACACCTCACGCATCTTGGTGACGGTCGCCTTCCACTGGTCCGCCGATAGCGCAGGCTGAGTTAGCGCCATGCTGGCCGAGTGGCACGAAGTGCAGTTGGCGTTGATGACGTCGGCGTGCGGACCATCGGGGTAGGTAGCGTCATCGACCGGCAGGTCGACGCTGGTCGAGGCGAGCGAAAAGCCGCGGGCTGAGACGCTGGTGGGAGGTGCCGGCTCGGATGTCTCGGAGATCGGGGCAGGCGCCTTGCGGCTGCTCGGCGCCCCGATCGAGACGAGGATAATGCCGGTCAGGCCGATCAGGCCAGCAGCCATCATGCCGGGAGACGGGGTCTTCATGCTACTCGCTCCTCAGGCCGCGATGATGGTGGTGGTCTCGATATTGCCGCGCATGAACCCGCCCGGGTTCCAGATCGGCTTCATCGGCTGGGCGACACCGTTGGTGTTCCAGCAGCGCACCATGATCGGGTTGGCACCGCGTCGCAGCGGCACGCGACCATCCCACCGACGGAAGCTGTACCTGCCCTCGTCCGCTCCGAGCGTCGTCCTGTACCAGGTGCGGCCTCCGTCCGACGATACATCGACCTTGGCGACGCCGCAGTCGCCGCCCATCGCGATGCCGCCGACCGGGATCGATGCCTCATAGGCTATCGTCTGGCCATCGGGCAGGCTGGTCATCCAGCTGCGCGGGATCATGCGGTTGATGGGGACAGTCGGGAAGTCTCTGGCGCCGGGCGCGACATTCGCGCCCGGCGTCGCGGGGATCTTGTAGGCCTTGGCCATCCAATACTGGTCGTCGGGGCCGGGCAGTACCTCGATCGAGTTCAGCATCTTGACCCAATAGGTCGAGTACCAGCCCGGCACGATCAGCCGGCAGGGAAAGCCGTTGAGGAGCGGCAGTTGCTCGCCGTTCATGCCGAAGGCGATCATGACCTCGCCGTCGCGGGCATGGTCGATGTCGAGTGCCTTCTCGAAGTCAGGAGCGCCCGCCACGACCGGCTGATCGAGAGCGCCGAAGCGCACCTGCACCGCGCCTGCCTTGACCCCGGCGAGGTCGAGCACGTCGCGCAGGCGAACGCCGAGCCACTTGGCGTTGCCCATCGCGCCATTGCCCCATTGCGCGCCGGCGACGCGCGGCTGGAACAGCCCGCGGCTGTTGCCCGAGCACTGGTTCACCGCCGCCATCTCGACCCGTGGAAGGCGCAGCAGCTGAGCGAGGCTGATCGACAGCGGCCGATTGACGTGGCCGAAGACGTTGAGGCGGAAACTTTCGACGTCGATCGAGGTCGGTATGTCGGCCCAGTGCCAGCGGACGAAGAACTGGTCGTTGGGCGTGAACACCGACTTGTCGAAGACCTCCATCGGCGTCTCCAGCAAGGGTGGATGGACGCGCTGGAGGATCATGCTGCCCTTGCCGGGAAAGGCGCTGGTCATCGGCCGCTCGGCATTGCCGCCGGGCAGCTTCAGGTCGACGAGCTGCTGCGCCAGTGCCGGCGCGGCGGCAAGGCCGGCGGTGCCGAGCGCGGCATGGCTGAGAAAGCGGCGACGGCTGGTCTCACTCGCCAGCCCGGCGTCGAAATTGTCCATGACAAGGCTCTCCTGTGGCCAGTCACGCTGGCAGATCGAAGGGGCATTCTGCAAGTGATCGGACCGACTGATCCGATCATCATGGCGGATCAGTTCGGGGTGGCGATGCAGGGTGAGACGAACAGGTTGCCCCGCCATGCACCGGCCAGCGTCTTGGCGCCGACGAGCAGCCACATCGCCGCAAGCGCGACTGTCAGCACCGTGCCGACGAAACCGAAGAAACCGAGGTTCAGCGTCGTGCCTAGGCGTAAGGTGGCGACGGTGTAGACGCCGAGCGGAAAGGTATAGCCCCACCAGCCCAGGTTGAACGGGACGCCGGCGCGCCAGTAGCGGATGGTGATGAGCGTCGCGAGCGCCAGCCACCACAGGCCGAAGCCCCACAGGCAGAGTCCGGCCACAACGCCGATCCCTTGCGCGACGGCACCGACACCGGCCAGCCCGTGCGCCGCGAGGATAGCCGGCGCGTCCGCCCCGAGCACCAGCATGCCCAGAGCACCCGTGCCGATCGGTCCCAGCGCCAGCCAGGAGGACGCCGCCATGCTCTCCTGCGGCAGTTTGTGGAGCGCCATGCGCAGGATGAGGATGGCGAGGATGCCGAACGCGACCGGCACCGAATAGGCCCACAGCACATAGGAGGTCGCAAGCGTGACTAGCTGCGCATGAGGATCGGCCAGATGCGGCGCGAGCAGCCCGCCGCTGGCGCCCGCCACTTCGGCAGCGACGACCGGCAGCAACCATACCGCGGTCATGCCGTCCAGGCTGTGCTCGTGACGGGTGAACATCATGTACGGGATCAGCACGCCACAGGCGAGCGACATGGCGGCGTCGATCCACCACAGGACGTGTGCGACCGGTACGATGCCATTCCCGAACCGTGCGATGCCGAAGGCGAGGCAGCCGTTGATGATCGTCGCGAGGCCCATCGGGATGGTGCCGATGAACATCGACACGGTGTTATGCCCGAAGATGCGCCGCGCCTCGTGCCCGAACATCACCCAGCGCGCGCCATAAAGGCCGGCGAACAGCGCGAAGAGTGCGATATTGAAGAACCACAACACCTCGCCGACGGGTTTAAGCGAAGGGTCGATGCCGGGCACCTGCGGCAGCGCGAGCGCGAGGATACCGGTGCCCATCGTCGCGGCGAACCAGTTGGGCGTGAACTGACGAATCATCTCGCGGGGATGATCGAGCCGGCTGAGCGGCTTGAGGCCGCTGAGAACGGAGTGCGTGTCGGCAGTCATGCGACCTGCTCCTTGATGAGGTCCGTCAGCGCGTCGGCCGCGCGGGTGCGATAGCGTTCCTTGTGGCGCAGCGCGTGAAAGGCGCGGTCGGGCAGCCCGAGCGGCAGCTCGACAAGGTCACCGGCCTTGAGCGCGCGCGCGACGACCAATCGCGACAAGACGGCAACGCCGGCACCCGCCTCGACGGCGGTGCGCACCGCCTCGTTGGACGGCAGCGTCATCGCTATCGTCAGCTGGGCCGGATCAAACCCGCGCGTTCGCAGCACGTCCTCGAAGGTCGAGCGCGTACCCGATCCCAGCTCACGGACGATCCAGCGTTCAGTGCGCAGCCAGGCCTCGTCGACACGTTCGGCGTCCTCGCGGCCGACCAGCACCATCGGATCACGCCCGACGTTCCAGTGGGCGAGTGCCGGTTCGTCCACCTCGCCCTCGACAAAGCCGAGTTCCGCCGCGCCGCTCAGCACCTGCGCTGCCGCGCCTTCGGTGTTGTCGATCGCGAGCTCAACCGCGATCTGCGGGTGGCGTTCGTGGAAGGCGGCGAGCTTTGCCGGCAACCAGTAGCTCGCGATCGTCTGGCTAGCGACGATCCGCAACGAACCACGCGCAAGCCCGGCATAGTCCGCGAGCATCGTCTCGGCATGCGCTGCCCGCCCCAGCACCGCGCGCGCTTCCTCCAGAAAGCCTCGGCCTGCTTCGGTTAGCTGGATGCCACGCCCGACGCGGTGAAAAAGAGGAACTCCGTAGCGCGCTTCGAGGGCCGCGACCGCGCCGGAGGCAGCGGACTGCGTGACGTTCAGCGCCTCCGCTGCCTTGGTGACGTGTTCGCGCTCCGCGACACCGACGAAGATTCTGAGCTGCTCCAGGGTCATGCAGCATATATCGCGTACTTAGATCGATACGACCAACCGTTTGATATGGTCATTCCAATCTAGATATCGGAATGATCGGCAGCCTTTCGTCTGCGATGGTCTCGAAGACTTGGAGCGTTAGGCGGGCCTGCGACGTTTGATCGTCCATGGCCGCTCATCACTGGCGGGGTGATCCTTGCGATGCTCGTCCTGTTCGTCGGCGCGCCGTTGGAACGCCACATCCGCGAGCGAGCCCGCCTGACGCCGGCCGAGGCCGCCAGGAAGGATGCCGAGCGCAAGCCCTGATCGCGCTGGCCCGCCCGGTGCCTGTCGGCGCTGAGGAGCAGCAAGGGCGCTATCAGGACACCAGCGCCGCATCGGCCTGCCGCCGGACTTCATCGGCAATCGGATGCAGCTCGGCCGCAGGCCGCTCGCCCACCACACTATAGCCGATCCCGTCGACTGCCCATGTGACCCGGCCCATGGTCCCGCTGGACGTGCTGGTCATGCTCGCAGTCTTGTCGATCTGCATAGGCCTCGTCAGCACCGCGAGTTTCGACGCTTGCGGTCCGTCGTAGAGGAGCAGTGCCGCAGGGCCGTGAGGCGTCGCGACCAGTCGCCCCCCACCATAGCGATAGCCGGCTGTGCTGAGGTCCGGGATGGTGACGCGCTCACCCAAACGGGCGGAGGTCCATCGGATCAGCATGGCGCGCTGATCCGGACCGATCTCCGCCGGTCGTATCCGGTCGGCGGCATAGACACGGAAATTGTCACTCGCCTCGTTGGCCAGCGCCGCGATGCCTGCGCGGGGTTCACCGCTCCACTTCGCGCTCGACCAACCACCGCCAAACCCGACCGCCAGCAGAAGTGACGCGGCGATGGCGAATTGCCATCGCGGCTGACGTTGCCGCCCCCTGATGGCTGCGACGCGCATCGTCGCCGGGATCGGTTCATCCGCGATCGGGGCAAACAGGGATGCAAGGGCTCGCGCCTGCTCCGCCTGTTCCCGCAAACGGGCATGCAGGTCCGGCTGGCCTTCAAGATAGGCGTCGACCAGGCGCTGCCGCTCGGGCGACAGCCTGCCATCGATCCATGCGGCCAGATCGTCCTCGCCGATCGGGCTGGTCATTGCACGCTCCTCAATCGCGGCCGTTCACCCTCCCGGAGGAGGGTCGCCAGTCGGTCGCGCGCCCGGGATATGCGCGACATCACCGTGCCCAGCGGCACGCCGACAACGGCAGCGACCTCCGCATAGGGCAGGCCCTCGACCGATACGAGGAGCAGCACCGTTCGCTGCTCCTCGGGCAACGCATCAAGGGCGCGCAGCAGGTCGCGGTGGTGTAGGCCTGTTTCCTGATCGGCCGGACGGCCGAGCGTGGCGTCGTCCACGAGGTGGAGCGGAACCGCTGTGCCTCGCCGGCTATGCTGCCGCTGATGGTCGACCAACAGATTGTGCAGGATCGTATAGACCCATGGGCGCACCTCCGCCCCGCGTCGTTGTCGCCAGCGCCCGACCGCGCGCTCGAGACAATCCTGCACCACGTCATCTGCCATTGCCCGATCGCGCAACCACGACCGGGCATAGCGGCGCAGACCGGGGATCAGGGGCTCGATCGCGGCGGCAAGCGGGTCCATGTCAGTCGCGCTGTACCTGCACGATGCGTCCCGGCGCGCCGTTCACCACCTCAGCGACCGCCAGAAAACGGCGGGGCGTCGCGGTGCTGCCTTGAACGATCTGCCGGATCGGACCCGACGCGTTGACGATCGCCGCACCCGCCGGGTTGCTCATGAAGTTGGCAAGCGGCTCTACAGCGCCGCTACCATCCGCGTTGGCGGTCAGCACGAGCATGTAGGGCTTCTTGGGCTGCAAACCGGTAACGGCACTCTGCACGACCTGAATGATGCCTTGGTCGAAGAGGGTGATGCTGCTTGCCGCACCCTTGCCGCCGATCGGCCCCATAGTCAGATGCAACGCCTTGCCGGCCGTGCCGAGCGGCTGGAGATTGTCGGTGCCGGGGCCTGTCGGAACAGCGTTCGGCACATAGGCGATCGCCTGCGGTGCCTGTCCGACCGGCACGGTAGCGACGACCGTGTTGCCAGCGGTGTCGATCGCGGCCAGCTCATCGGCATTCTCCAGCCCGACATAGATGCGCCGACCGTCGCCGGACGGCCAGACACCGTGCGGCATCTTGCCGACTGGAATGGTTGCCACCAGCGTGAAGTCGGACGTGCGGAACACCTTCACCGCATTCTCCCCGCCGACCGTCACATAGGCGAACTGCCCCTTGGCCGTGCGGGCGAAGTTGACGTGATTGGTGATCGGCCCGGTATCCAGCACCTTGAGGATTGTGAAGGGTGGCCTGGCATCGAATGCGACCGTCTTGCCGATGTCCTTTAGCGTAAACCACGCCTGCTTGCCGTCCGGCGTCGCGGCGATGTTGGGGCAGAATGGGCTCGGCTGCGCCACCTGTCCGACCTGTGCGTGGGTTGCGACATCGAACACGGCCAGCACCGGATTGAACGAGGAACAGACATAGCCGTATCGCCCATCGGGCGAGAAGATCGTCATACCCGGACCACCGGGCGTCTTGATGCGGCCGGTTTCCTTGTACGTCGCGGGATCGAGCACGGCGATATAGTCCTCGCCGCGAACGGTGACCCAGACCTCCTTTCCGTCCGGCGTGAAGAACGCCTCGTGCGGACTGCGCCCGACATAGGTCGTGTGTTTGACCGTGTTGGTGGCGGTGTCGATCCACGACACGGCATTCGATCCGATCGACACGACCGCCAAGGTCTTCCCGTCCGGCGAGAAGCCCAGGCCGTGGACCAGCACTTGTCCCTTGTAGAGCGGGGAGAAGTTCATCGGCTGCGGATCGCCGAGCTTGATGACGCCGAGCAGCCGGTTGTCGGCCGGGTCCGTCACCGACACCGTGTTGGAGAATTGTTCGGACGCATAGACGCGGTCGCGGTGGCTGACGGGCATGTCCTTGGCGTTCCACGGCGCCTGCTGCGCCATGGCGAGGCCCGGTGCGGCGCTCATCAGCAAGGCGGCCGAGCGCAGGATGGTCCGGATCATGTCAGTGCTCCATAGGGCTGTGGTGGTCGCCGCCCTGCGTCGGGGCCGGCGTCGAAGGCGGTAGCGGCTGACCGATCGCCAACTTCATAGCGGCAATCTCCTGCTGCTGATCGATGATGATCTCCTGCGCGATGCGCTTGAGCTGCTCGTTATGGCCGTAGCGCAGCTCCGCCACTGCCATATCGATCGCACCCTGATGATGCGGGAGCATCATCGTGACGAAGTCGCGGTCGACGTTGCCGGACGGCTTGACCATCATGCCCGCCATCATCCGGTCCATCGCGGCAGCCACCATGCTGGCGTAACCACCGGCAGGGGCGGCCGCGACTGCGCCTGTGAGCAGGGCCGAAGCAGTCAGACCGAGCATCCAATATCGTCTACGCATAAGCCTCCGGCGCATCAGTCCTGAAAGCATAGACGACGCTCGTCCGGGTTTATTCCATGGGTGAGCCGGTTATCAGCCTTCCCGATTGGGAACGGCAATCGGGAACGACGGTGCCCCCGTGAAGTCGGATCACGGCCCAGGAGCGGGCTTTCCCAAATCCTGTTCCCGATTGCCTTTTCCCGGAATGGTGCCGGATCGACGGGGAAACGGGACGCTCGAACCTGTCAGAAAACACCTGATTGCCGTCGTCCAACGGCAGCACCAAAGCGACTGCTCGTGCCCCTTGCGGCGCTTACAAGACAATCTCTGTCGGATAGCCAGCATGTGCGGCAATTGACCTGTATGGTTCCGACAGGCTGAGCGAAGTTTCGTGCCCGTTCCATGTCATGACCCAGTTTGGGGCCGGATCACGAATGTCTTCCGTTAGCACTTGCCAATGCATTAGCCGCCTCTAAATTAGCAAGCTCTAATGGAGCGATGCGGATGCCCGGGCTGATGGATCTGGCTACCTTCGAAGCGAAGGCAGAACAGGTCGCCGACACACTGAAGGCGATCGGCAACGTGCGCCGGCTGATGCTGCTGTGTAAGCTGGTCGAGCATGGGGAGGTGACCGTCGGCGATCTCTCGCGCGATGTCGGGCTGTCGCAATCGGCCTGTTCGCAGCATCTCGCAAAGATGCGCGACGAAGGCCTCGTCACCTTCCGCCGCGAAAGCCAGACCCTTTGGTACGCCATCGGCGATCCGCGCGTCGAAACGCTCCTTGCCACCCTCTACCAACTTTACTGCAAGGATTGATGCGATGACCCTTACGACTCTCTCTCCCGCCGACACCCGCGTCGCGATCGATGCTGGTGCGCGTCTGATAGACGTTCGCGGTGCCGACGAACATGCGCGAGAGCGCATCCCCGGCGCCGTTAACATCCCGCTCGACCGGATCGGCGATCTCCCGCGTGACGGGCGTCCGGTCGTCTTCCACTGTAAGTCCGGTGTGCGTACCGCGGCCAATGCAGCTCAGCTCGGCACGGCTGCGGGTGCAGCCCCTGCCTATATTCTTGCAGGCGGCATCGATGCATGGCGTGGTGCGGGATACCCGACCGCCATCGATCGTTCGCAGCCGCTGGAGATCATGCGGCAGGTGCAAATTACCGCTGGCGCGTTGGTGCTGACCGGAGTGCTGCTTGGCCTGTTCGTCGCGCCTGCATACCTCGTCCTGTCGGCATTCGTAGGCGGAGGGCTGATGTTCGCCGGTATGACCGGGTGGTGCGGCCTGGCGAGGCTGCTACGCGCCATGCCATGGAACCGCCGCGCGACAGCCTGAAACGGGCAGTCCCGAACGGGGCGCCGGACGAGCTCGCCGTGTATATCGCCTGGTAAACCCGTCCGGTTAGCTCGCCGCGCGATCCGCTTCGACGACCGAAGTGACGATCTTCGTCGCATGACTCGCACCTTGAGCGCGCGTCCCGTTCATGTCTGAATCCGCTTTCGACCGATGCAGCGCGGTTACCCGCTTCACCTGCGCAATGCTGCAGCCGGCCAGCTCGGCCGTCCGCGCAATGCTCATGCCTGCCTCCCTGAGCCCGACGATGCGCTTGTGGAGCGCCGTGTCCGGCTTGCGGCCTTTGTACCGGCCTGCCGTTTTCGCAATCTCGATCCCTTCGCGCTGGCGCTCGCGCCGCGTCTCGTAGTCGTCGCGCGCGGTCTGGAGCGCGACTCGCAGCAGCATGTCCTGCACCGCTTCGAGCACGATGCGCGCTACACCGGCACTGTCCGCTACGAAATCAGACAGGTCCACGATCCCGGCACCGCTAGCCGCGCGCCCTTGGCACGGATCGCCGCCACCAGCCGCTCGGCTTCCGGGAGCGGCAAGCGGCTGATCCGGTCAATCTTCTCGGCCAGCACTACCTCCCCCGGTTGCAGATCCTCGATCATGCGGATTAGCTCCGGCCGGTCGGGCCGCGCGCCCGACGCCTTCTCTCGGTATACCGCTGCCACGTAATAGCCGGCCGCACGCGCACCGGCGACGATCGCCTCTTGGCGTTCGAGATCCTGCTCCTCGGTGCTGACACGCAGGTACACCCGCGCCGCGCGAATAGGGTTCGTCACAGTGGCTCCATCGGGTACGCTCAAGTGAGCCCCTGCCGCCGATACCGGCTCATAACAGCAATTACCGATGTCGCCGAGCCTAGCGAGATTAGCCGGCCCGAAATAGCCACCCTGTCACGTTATAGCCGTTCCGGCAAGCACCATGAGCCTCACCGTCGCCTAGCACCCCTCTGCGTCGATCGGCGCCACAAGATTGGGGTGCGTTCAAAGCGCGTCTGTGCCATAGCAGGCAAGCCAAGGAGCGGCTTGAACACCGAACCTGGCCCGCATGTGCGGCCGAACACTGGGTCCCCGACTTTGTCGGGCGGCCCGCGGAATAAAAGACCTTGTCGTCGGCTTGCCGGTGTGGGGAATACGTGGGGCGTGGTTACCAGTGTTCCCGCGTGTTCAACCGTCCCGGCTGCGGCGGACGGTGGGACGCGCTCAATGGCTTTGTCAAAATGGTTACCCGCGCGCTGGCGTCGAGAAGCCGAGACCCTTCAGCGAGACTCGGAACCTCCAATCTCGGCCGAGTTGGATGCCCTGGTGCGCGCGCAAGGCGAGTGCCTGGCTTTCCTTGCCACGATCCTAGAGCGGGAGCGCGTCGTTGCGAGCGGCGATCTTGCGCGCATGCTCGCTGAGTTCGCTTCTATCTCCGCTGCGGAACGGCCGGCAGAAGCGCGGATCCTGTCGCTCTGGGCAACGTACCTCCAGGACGCGTCCGCATCGCTTCGTGACGCATCTGTCCTTCATTAGAAGCACTTGGCCGAGACGGCTGCGAACGAAGCCTTGCATGGGGTGACGCGTGAGTCGAAATTGCCCCTGACCTGGAGTCGAACCGTTCCGAGTTGCGCACCTATGTACCAAGAATGCTGACCACCGATCCCGGTCGTGACCCTACCGCCCCCTTCCCCACCTCCAACGACAGGCTGACGCCCCCGGAGCGGATCGGCCTGTTATCCGAGAGGCAAAAATCCTACCTCCGCCTCGTGCTCCAAAATCGCAGCTCGAAGGAGATTGCGGCGACGACGGGCAGCAGCCACCGTGCTGTCGACAAGCAGTTGTTGAAGGCGAACAATCTCCTCGGCGTGCCGACACGCTTTGACGCAGCACGCCTCCTCGCTGATCACGACGCCGGGGTAGAGCCTTTACCCCCTGCAATCGCCCTACCTTCCGACGAGCCGACTTTCCCGCTTCCTCCTGCCTGGCCGACCGCTAGGGCGGCAGCGAACATGATGACCTGGAAGCAGGTCGCCTCCTGGACCACGATCATCGCGATCGTTGTTCCGCTAGGGCTGACTGCGGCCGGCATGGCCCTCGTGACGCTGCTCCTCCTGCTTGGGCTGAAACCACTTTGACGGGCGCTGTGCGCCCGAGGAGGCGCAATGAACGCACTGACGAACACCAGCCGGATCATCGCCGACGAGCTGCGGAAGGCCGAGCGATCGATCAATCTTGCAGCCCGCGACACCGCCCAGTTTCTCCTAACCACGCTCGACGCGACGGACGCTCATCGGCTCTCCCCTGCGATGGCCCAGCGGACGGTGAAGGCGACTGTGGCGGCGCTCGCTGCACTCGTCGAAGGTCAGGACCAGATGGCGTTGCGGGCCCACCTCTCGATCGAAAAGGCCGGCCGGCAGCTCGGCCTCTCCGAAACGAGTTGGGGCGAGAACCTGCCGAAACCGGCAATCGCGTCGGAAGAGGAAAGGGAGCTGCAGGGGGCCTGAGAAACGGGGGACGGCGAAGCCTGTGACGACCCAGGTTATCCTCGCGGTCGTCTTCAACGTGGTCATGGTGGTCGTGCTGCTTTTCGCCTTGGTGCGGGGCGGCAGACCCGAGCGGCTGGGCGTCTTGATCAACGTCGCGGGCTTCGGCGCAACGATAGCGTTTCGGCTGCTTGCCCCCTCTAGCGCTTGGGTGCCCGCCGAAGGCTGGGTGCTCGCCATCGACGCCGCCGTCGCCGCCGGCTTCTTCTGGCTGGGAACGACGACCACTCGCTTCTGGCCCGTTTGGGCAGCAGGATTCGCTCTGGCTGATCTCTTTATGAGCATCTGCGGAGCGCTGCTGCCGCGCGTGCCGCTCTTTGCCTACCACACCGGCCTCGGCATCTACGCCTATCTGGCACTCGGCGCGCTCGCGCTCGGGACTTTCCGCCTGGCGTCTCATGCCGCGCCCCACATCCGAGATGGGTCGAGACGACAATGGCTACAGCATCTCAAGGAGACGAACTCATAGACGTCGTCGTTCGCCTTCCCCGCAAGGCGATCGAGGACACCCTGCTTACTGCGCAGCGGTCGAGCCAAGAAAGCGACGGGGGGCGTCTCGCTGCGGCGAAGGCGATCCTCTCGGGCCGACGCCGCAGGTTTACACAATTCACCGGTGTTCGGTTCTACGATCCGAGCTGGGACATGATCCTAGAATTATACGTCGCGACGCGTGAACAGCACGTTGTCGCCGTCTCGCAACTCTGCAGCCTGAGTGGCGGATCGACGACGACAGCGCTGCGGCACATCGAGAACATCGAAGCGCTGGGCTATATCAGCCGTGGACCGGACCCGAACGACCGCCGCCGACTGATCGTCACGATGCAGCCTGTACTTGGCGACGCCCTCGATCACTGGCTTGATCTGCAATTGGGCGCAGAACGACTAGGCGTTTGACCGTCACTTACTGCGGCGAGCGCGGCGCGTGCGGTTTCGTGCGGTAAAGCACGAGAATTGGTGCCCCTTTCGTTCGGTAAAGCACGAGTCAGCTGCCTTGAACGCTGCGCCGTTTTCCACGCTTCTGGTTTCGACGCCGGATCAAAGGGAATCGCGGCGGGACAGGGAGCCGGCTGTGACCAAATAAAGAATGCCCGGCACGAGGCCGGGCACCCTGCGGAGATCCGCTACCACACGCCGGCAAGCGTGAGGCCTACTACGACAGTAGCTGTAGGTAGCACCCTCCCCCGCCCCGTTCAAGATCGCGCGCCTCGCGCCACGCTATAGCTTTGTCTGGTGACGGCCTCCCACGGGGAGTGTCGAACGATGTCCTATACCCAAACCGCCTTTACGGGGCGGACCGGAGCCCGCCCGATCTCCGCGCTCACCCGACATATCGAGCGGGAGTTGGCAGCGCGGATGGAGACCGCGGGCGATGTCGATCGCAACGATCTTTACCGCATCCTCGACGGCGCCAAGACGGCCATCGGACTGAGCGCGTCAGCGCTCGAGACGCTGAAGCATCTGATCGGCTACACCCGCCCCGACGATTACAAGGGCGATGCCCGGCCGATCGCGTGGCCGAGCAACTACACGCTGGCTGAGCTCGCCGGTGTCACCGAGAGTGCGATCAAGGCCCGGCTCCGCCAGCTCCGCGCCTTGGCTCTCGTCACGATGCGCGACGCCGCCCACGGTCGTCGTCGTGGACAGAGAAGCGACACGGGCGAGATCATCAGCGCCTATGGGATCGATCTCTCTCCTCTACGCGTCCGCTTTCAGGAGCTGAAAGCCGCAGCAGAGGCTCACAGCGCCTTCTCCCGGATGGACAAACTCGGCCGCCAGGAGATTGCGCGGGTACGTCGCATGGTTGCGCAGGCGCTCGCCCAGGCGGCCGACATGCGCCTGACCGGCTCGCACTGGATCGCGCTTCAGGACGCCATCGAGAAGATCGCCCAGCAAGCCGCAGCTGCGCGCACGAGCCGCGACGCAACGGCCTATGAGGCCGCGATTGCGGGTCTTCCGGCTGTCGAAGCGGAGATCGGCCGCACGATCGACGAGTTCATGTTTGTCGTAGAAACAGACGGCTCAGGGTCAAAATCCTCACCCTTCATACATATACAAACCAACCCCTCTCTCAAATCCGTACAGGCTTTGCGAGATTGTAGTTTTGATCGGGAGGGCGGACATGACGGTGAAGCCGAGCTCCCGGCATCGCCGTCCAAGAGCGACTTCAAGACCTCGCCCCGTGAGCTCGTCGAGATGTTTCCAACCACGGCGATGTACGTAGATCGTGACCGGCCGGGCTGGACCGATCTTCATCGGGCCGCTGCCCGGCTTCGGAACGATCTAGGCATACGAACCGGGACCTGGGTTGATGCGCTCGACCATCTCGGCGCCGATGGGGCGTCGATCGCCGTTATGATCACAGCGGAACGGGACGCTCGCGATGAAATCCGCCTGACGCCGGGCGCCTATTTCGCTGGAATGGTGACCCGCGCTCATCGCGGCGAACTCGATCTGTCGAAGAGCCTCTGGGGCTTCCGCACCAGCCCGGCGCTCCAGTGATCGGGTGGTTGCCCGCCGCTGCGAGCCGCGCCCCTACGACCCTTCCGTGCGGTAAAGCACGAACGTCGCTCGAACCTCGCCCATCGACACGCAGGGCGGCTCGCTCCCTTTCGTGCGCTATTCCACTCCAGATCCTGACGCGGTTCAGAATCCGGTAGGGCGCCGCTACATCGATGCTCTACCGGCTTTCGTGCGCGTTTTCGTCCTCATCACCGTCCGCGGGGCTTGGCTTACGTGCGCTTTCCCGCCTGAAGCTGGCCCGCATTGACCTGTTTGGATGACCTTTCGTGCGGTAACTCACCACATCCGGGCCGCTCACGCGCTACGGACCGGCACTTTCGTGCGGTAAAGCACGAATCAAGGCGGCAGGGCCGAAAGCGAATCGGATCTGATCAGCATTCCAGTCGGCACTCGTCCCTTGAACGGGATCGAGGCGGCAGATCGGTCGAAGATCGGCGCTTAAAGGCTCTAAAGCTCGTGCTTTACCGCACGAAAGCCCGGGAGAATGCGGATCGGGCGTTGCAACGGGGCGCCAATGTTTGTCATCACCTCCCTCGAGGAGTCCCCCGATGGCGCGACCCATGGAGATACAAGGCAACCTGTTTACGCTCGATAGCCCCCTGCTCGGAGAGATTCTGGGCGAACGGACCGTGGCCGAGTTTCCGTTCTTCGCTTTGAAGAAGGCCCGACAGCTCGAACCCATGACGTTTCAGGCCGAAGGCGTGAGCATTGAGGTGTCGTCGGGGAAACACGGGATCGCGACGATCTACGACAAGGAGATCCTGCTCTACGTCGCGAGCATCATGACGGATCTCCTCGACCGGGGTGGCTCGCCTGCGCGAACCATCCGCTTCACCGCGCACGATCTGTTCCGGATCACCGGTTCGAACGCGAGCAAGCGTTCCTACACCTACCTGATCGATGCTCTGCGGCGGCTCAGGAATACCGTTGTCGAAACGAACATTGCGACGGGGGGGTGAAACCCAGGAAGACAACTTCTCCTGGCTCGATCACTTTCGCGTAGTCTACGCGGAGGATGTACGCGGCGAGAAGCGCGTCAAATATATCGAGGTGACGGTCTGCGATTGGTTCTATCGCGCCGTGCTTCGCGATCGTCGTCTCGCGGCCTATGATCTCGACTATTTCACGCTGACTCCGATCCAGCGTCGACTTTACGAGATCGCTATGTTCCATTGCCAGCCCGACCAGCCATTTACGCTCGGTCTCGAGGAGGTGGCGCAGCGCATGGGGTGCGGCGCAGCCCGGCTTCGGAATGCGCGCGCGGAGATCACCAAGGTGGCCGAGCAGGACAGCCTGCCGGGCTTCTCGCTGTCGCTGCACAGCGAAAAGGTACCCACCGCTGGGCGGCCTCGCCTGCAGACGTTCGTGACGTTCACGGCCCGGCACGCACAGCGAGCCCGGCCGATCGTTCCGCAGATCGCGACGCTGGCAGGATCGGACGATGTCAGGTCCGACGAGCAGCTCAAGGTGTACGAAGACGTGGAGATGGCGTCCGAGGCGGCCTGACGGAGCTAGCTCTTTGGGCTTCGCTCCAGGCTGACACGCAACCCACTAAACTAGAGGAGAGGGAGGCCTCCGGCCTGTTGATCCGGTGATGAGCACCGGGCGACAGAACGGAGCCCCTCGATGCGCACCTCAGCCGCAGCCCTCGAATTCGATTTCACCGAACCCCCCATCACCGCCGCCAAGGCTGTCGCGGAGGCGATCGCCAGGAACGGCTCGCTCCAGCGCGACACGCTGCTGTGGGTAATGGAGCAGGCCTATGGCCGATCCTCGGCTGACGGGCGCTGGTGCTTACGCGACGCTTACGACATGCTGGAACTCGCCCAGGTGTTCCACCTCGAGCGCGCGGTCCTGCCGTTCGAGCCTATGGCCTGCCTTGCTGCGCTTTCCGACCTAGTGGCGAGTCTGCCCACGCACACCGTCCGGAGCGAGGAGCAGATCGCGCTCCAGCAATTCTCGACTCCCGCGCCGATCGCGTATCTCGCGGCGCTCGCCGCTCGCCTATCGCCCACCGACCTGGTGCTGGAGCCTTCCGCCGGCACCGGCCTCCTCGCCGCCTTTGCGCGCCGCGCTGGCGCCAGCCTCGTCCTTAACGAGCTCGATCCTGCCCGCGCCGAGATGCTTCAGGCCGCCTTTCCGGGCGTATCCGTCACCCGCCACGACGCCGAGCTGATACACGATCTGCTATCCCCGACGATCCGGCCGACCGCGCTGCTTATCAATCCGCCTTTCTCGCGCAGCATCGGCCGTCACGCCGATCCGTTGGCGGCGTTCCGCCACCTCCGCGCCGCGCTGATGCGGCTTGCCCCGGGTGGCCGCTGCGCCGCCATCCTCCCCGACCGCGTCGACACGTCGAGCCGGGCCTGGATCAAGGCCAGCGAAGGGTGCGGCCTTACCCTGCACCTCCTCCTGCCGGCTAACGCCTATGCCAAGCACGGCACTGGCCAGGCCGTGAAGATCATGCTCCTCGAAAAGGGCCAGCCCGGGGGGGCCGACCTGACGCCCTGCGAGACGCTGGCGGCCGCCCTCGCCCACATCGCCGCCGTCCAGGCGCCCGCGTCGCCCGCTCCCTCGCCGGTACCGCGCTCCATGCGCCCCTCCTCCGGCTCGCTCCTCGGCGGACTCTCGGCACGGCGCCGCCTCCCGGCACCGACCACGCGCGAGCGCGTGTCCAATGCCACCCGCAACATCGACTATACCGTCATGGCCGAGCCGGCGCCCGTGGAGGAGGCCGTGGGCGTCTACCTGCCCTATCGGCCGAGCCGGATCGCGATCGGGTGCGCGTCGCAGCACCCGACGGCGCTGGTGGAATCGATTGCCATGGGCTCGATCACCGCGCCGCGGCCGAGCTACCGGCCTCAGCTTCCGGCCCACGTCGTCGACGGCAAGGTCCTGTCGGACGCCCAGCTCGAGACGCTGATCTACGCCAGCGATGCTTTCGAGCGCGATCTCCCGGGCCGGTTCCTGCCCGCCGAAGAGGGCTTGTCCCTGACGCCTGACGACGCGGGCCAGCCCTACCGAACCGGCTTCTTCCTCGCCGACGGCACCGGCGCCGGCAAAGGCCGCCAGGTCGCCTCGATCATCCTCGACCAGTGGCTCCGCCGCCGTCGCAAGCACGTCTGGATCTCCAAGACCGAGACGCTGCTGGAGGATGCGCGCCGTGACTGGACCGCGGTGGGCGGCCTCGCACTCGACATCCAGCACCTCAACCAGTGGAAGCTCGGGGTACCCGTCGGCGCCGGCGAGGGCGTACTCTTCCTCACCTATGCGACGCTGCGCTCCAACCGCGGCGACAAAGGCACACGGCTTCGCCAGATCCTCGACTGGCTGGGGGACGGCTTCGACGGCATGATCGTGTTCGACGAGGCGCACGAGATGGCGGGTGTCGCCGGCGGCGAAGGCCGCTTCGGCACCAAGGACGGGTCCGACCAGGGGATCGCCGGCGTCCGCCTGCAGAACCTCCTTCCCCGCGCCCGCGTCCTCTACGTCTCCGCCACGGGCGCATCGGACGTGAACAATCTCGCCTACGCCACACGCCTCGGGTTGTGGGGGCCGGGCACGGCCTTCGCCGACCGCAAGGCGTTCGTGGAAAGCCTGCGCCGGGGCGGGATCGCGGCGCTGGAGCTGATCGCGCGCGATCTCAAGATGCAGGGGCTCTACGCCGCGCGCGCGCTGAGCTTCGCCGGCGTCGAGTACGACATCCTGGAGCATCAGCTCACGGTCGACCAGATCGCGGTGTACGACGCCTATGCCGATGCATGGGCGATCATCCACGCCAACCTGCGCGCCGCCCTCGATGCGACGCGCGTCACCGACAGCTTCTCGAAGGATACCTACAACAGCGGGGCCAAGGCCGCCGCGTTGTCGATCTTCGAGTCGACCAAGCAGCGGTTCTTCGGCCAGCTCCTGATCGGGATGAAGCTCCCATCGCTGATCCCCGCGATCGCCAAGGACCTTGCCCGCGGTGACAGCGTGGTGGTGCAGCTCGTCTCGACCTCGGAGGCGATGCTCAACCGCGCCCTTGCCGGCCTGTGTGCCGAGGAGCGCGCCAACCTCGACATCGAGCTCTCCCCGCGCGAGTATGTGTAATGTGGAGCTCCACATTACACATATTCTTTGCAGTCGCAGTTTATGTCGAGCGTGGCGGCGAGAGACGCAGGTTTCCTTCGGTTTTCCATGATTTCACTCCAGATAATTACGGTTCCCTCGACCTGAACAAGTCGAAGGAACCAACATGCGATCAAGATCATTATTGTCGTTTCGAGCGGCCCGGCTCCGGGTCGAAGACCCGCCCAGTCACGACGCTCTACTCACCGCATTCCTCTCCTCTCTGTCGCTCGACGAGAGGTCAGGCAGTGCGATTCTGTTTGGCGCTGCGGCCCGTCATTTCCTGCATTGGATGGAACTGCATGGGATCGCGATCCGCACGATCGACGATCGGACCGTTCGGCGGTTCGAGAAGCATCGGTGCCGTTGCCACCGGTATTCGGCGCAGCAGCCAGTCTATAAGGCGGACATTGCAGCGCGAGTCAGGCGCTTCGTCCGCTTCCTGGAGGATCAAGGCTACGTCGGTGTCGACGACGGGATCGACGATCTGCCACGGCACCTCGCCGACTATTTCGATGGGATCGATCGCTTGCAACTCGCGCAAGGACCGGCCCAGTCCTATCGATCCGAGGCCGAGCATTTCGCGGCCTGGCTTCGCATTGCGCGACGACAATGGGCCGATATCGATGACACGATCATCGACCAGTACGGCGCGCATGATTGTCGATGTCCGGTCTGGCGCAAGCGAGGCAAGCTTGTTGCCTCGGGCGCGAAGCGGCGGCGGCGAGGCGCTCGGCACTTCGTCGAGTTCTTGCGCGACCGCGGTGTCATCCCTTCAGTCGAACTGGTGTCGGATGACGACCCGCACATGGCGGCATATCTGGCATGGCTCAAGCAACACCGCGGCGCGACCGATGAGACGATCCGGCGCTACCGGGCCGATATCAGGCGGCTCGCGCCTATGCTCGGCGAGCCTTCACAATGGGATGCAGCCGTCCTCAGACGGGCGTTTCAACAACGAAGCAAGGAGACGCCGGGTTCGGCATCACTGCTCGTCACGATAATACGGAGCTATATTCGGTTCCTGGTCGTGCAGGGTATTTGCCGTCCAGCTTTGTTGCACGCGATCCCATCAGTGCAACGCTACCGTCTTTCGACGCTGCCCCGGCACGTTAACCCGGCAACGATCGAGCAGATCATCGGCGCATGTCCGACTGATCGCCCGGTGGAAGTTCGGGACAAGGCCATCATTCTCCTGCTCGCCCGGCTTGGCCTGCGTGCCGGTGATATTCGGGATATGCACCTCGACGATATCGACTGGCGCTCGGGCCACCTGACGGTCAAGGGCAAGACGCGTCGGCCTGATCGCCTGCCATTGCCTCAGGACGTCGGTGACGCGATCCTGGACTACATTGCCACGGCGCGTCCCAAGACCGCCGATCCGCATCTGTTCGTGCGCGCGCAAGCCCCGTTCCGTTCGTTCCGCTCATCGGCGGAGATCGCCGGCATCGTTGCACGCACGCATGAGCGCGGCGGGATCGAAGGCGTGCCGACCGGATCGCACATTTTCCGGCATTCGCTTGCCACCAACTTGCTGCGCGCGGGCGCAGGGCTGGAGTCCGTTGGAACGATCCTGCGCCACAGCTCGCCCGAGACCACCGCCATCTACGCCAAGGTCGACCTGCCGATGCTCATGAAAATCGCGCAGCCATGGCCGGGAGAACCGTCATGCTGAGCACGCAGATTGCCAGATACGTCTCGCTGTATCGCAGCTTGGGGCGGAAGTTCTCGGAACAGGAACGACTGCTGCGCCAATACGCCGCTTTCGCTGAACGCTTCGGTGACCGGCACACCCGAGTGCAGCGCATCTACGACTGGTGCCACACGGCAAGCTCGCAAAACGTGGCTCGCCATAGGTACGACGCTGCTCGTAACTTCAGCCTTTTCGCTCATGCCGAGGACCCAGACAACGAAGTCCCGCCTGTCGGCGTTTTCGGCCGGGGGAAGCGGCCACGTCCCACTCCGACCATAATCGAAGCGGACCAGGTGCGGGCGATCATGGCGGCGGCATTGAACGTTCCGCCCCATGGCACGATTAGCCCATACACGTACCATTACCTGTTCGGCCTGCTCGCGGCGACAGGTCTCCGGATTTCCGAGGCTCTCGCGCTACAGTGCAACGATCTGGTCGAGGATGGGCTGGTCGTCCGCAACGGCAAGTTCGGCAAGCAGCGACTGATCGCCTTGCAGCCATCGACGCGCCAAGCACTCGAAGCCTACATTGCGATCCGCGCGAAGCACCCGGCCAAGTGTAATGACCTGTTCGTCACTATCCGGGGGCGGGCGCCGCACAAGGTGCGCGCCCACGTCGTGTTCGTCAGGTTGGCCCGGCTTCTCGGATATCGTGGAGCAACCGGTACGGCAGGCATGCGACTCCACGATCTGCGACATACGTTCGCTGTTCGCTCGCTTGAGTCCTGCCCGCGTGAGAGGGAGGCCATTGCCCACCACATGGCCGGTCTCAGTGTCTACCTGGGGCACGCGTCGATCGCCAACACGTACTGGTATCTCGAAGCCACGCCAGTGCTGCTGCGCGACATTGCGGCTGCAAGCGAGCAACTTTTTCAAGGAGAAGCGGCATGACGGCGCTTGCTCCCCATCTCTCGGCATATCTGCGGGAACATCTGCCGCGCGAACGCGCCGTCAGCCCGCACACGGTGAAGACCTATGCCAACTGCTTCGTCCTCCTCGTCCAGTTCGCTGCCGATCGGCTGAAGCGCCGACCGACCGATCTCGAGGTTGAGGATCTCGGCACAGACATGATCATGGCCTTCCTCGATCATGTGGAGATCGGCCGCGGCAGCTGCGTGCGGACCCGCAATGGCAGGCTCGCCGCGATCCGATCCTTCTTCCGATACATCGAGTACCGGATTCCAGCCTGCCTCGATCAGGCACTCCGTGTCAGAGCAATCCCGACCAAGAAGACAGACAAGGCGCTGATCGATTACCTCGACCGGGCCGAGATCAAGGCTTTGCTCGATACACCCGATCCCCGGACACGCCTCGGCACCCGTGATCGCGCGATGCTGCATCTTACCTATGCTGGCGGACTGAGGGTGTCGGAACTCGTAACGCTGCAACTGGGCGATTTCCCGGACCGCTCCCTGTCCACCATGCACATCATGGGCAAAGGGCGACGTGAACGGGTCCTGCCGCTGTGGAAGGAGACCCAGATCGCATTGCGCGCATGGCTTGCGATCCGGCCTCAAGTTGAGGTCACCGAGATTTTCCTCAATGCCAACGGGCAGCCGATGACCCGCGACGGATTTGCGTTCCGATTGGCCGAGCACGTCAAGACGGCAGCGACGAAGCAGCCGTCGATCCTTGGGAAGCGCGTCACACCCCACGTGCTTCGTCATTCTTGCGCGATGCACACGCTCGCGGCGACGGGGGACATTCGCAAGGTCGCATTATGGCTCGGCCACGCCAGTATCCAGAGCACCGAGACCTACTTGCGCGCCGATCCCGAAGAGAAGCTGCAGATTCTCGCAGCCCACGGTGCCCCTGCGATCAAGCCGGGGCGCTTCAAGCCGCCTTCCGACGCCTTGATCACAATGCTCACCGACGTTCGAAGGCGGGCCTGACCCGTCTTCGAACACTCCCTCTAACCCGCATATTATCTGGAGTGAAATCATGGAAAACCGAAGGAAACCTGCGTCTCTCGCCGCCACGCTCGACATAAACTGCGACTGCAAAGAATATGTGTAATGTGGAGCTCCACATTACACGTATTCGCGGGGAGACAGATCGATCTCCAGTTCGGCGCGTTCATCCGGACTGAGCGAACCCAGGCGCCGGTCGAGGATGGATTCGGCGGTGGTGACGAGTTGCATCACGACCGACTGGTTCGCCTTCAGGTGCTCCCGGACGGCGGCAATCACGGTTGGCAGCTTCATCGAGAGCAGCACTTGGCCGAAGAAGCGCTGCTTGGTGGACTCGAAACGCGAGCGGGCGGAGGCTTTGGCCCCGCTATTAAGTGTCGCATTTTCCAGTCCGTCGACCACGCCCGTCAGTTCGAGCGCCCGCTCCATGTTCTGATGGATGATCGACCAGGCGTCGGCGTAGGTGTCGTAGATCTCGATCTGGGCGGGGGTCAGCTCGTGCCGCAGGATCTCATACTCGACGCCAGCGAAGCTGAGGGCCCGGGCCACATAGAGACCCGTCGCCTTGAGGTCGCGCGCGACAAGCTCCATCGCTGCGATACCGCCTTTGCTGATCCCGCTGATGAATTGCTCGCGATCGGGAAAGGCCGTGCCCGGTCCCCATAGCCCGAGGCGCACGGCATAGGCGAGATTGTTGACGACCGACGCGCCGGTGGCCGAGGCATAGAGAATCCGTGCCGCCGGTAGATGGTTCTGTAGCAGCACCCCGCAGATGCCCTGCTGGGATCCGTCCTTGGCGCCAAGAGCCCCCTCCCCGCCTGCGACGCCGCCCATCTCATGAGCTTCGTCGAAAGCAATGACACCCTCGAAGTCAGCGCCGGCCCAATCGATGATCTGCTTCAACCGCGTCGAATCGCCCCGCATGGAGCGCAGGGTCGGATAGCTTACGAACAACACACCCTGATCGAGGGCGATCGGCTCATCGATTTTCCAGTTGGAAAGTGGCTGAATGTCACCGCTGAGCCCACCCAACGCCGTCCAATCGCGGCGCGCATCTTCGAGGAGAGGGGCGTTCTTGGAGACCCAGATATTGCGGCGACGGCCCTGCAGCCAGTTGTCGAGTATGCAGGCCGCAATCTGGCGTCCCTTGCCGGCGCCGGTGCCGTCGCCAAGAAAGAATCCTTTGCGATAAGTATGACCGTCCTCGGCGAGGATCAGGCCGACGCCCTCTTTGTCGGGTTTGAAGTTTCCGGGGATCCATTGAGCCCAGGCGTGGCCCGCATAGACAACGTCCTATGTCTGGAAGCAGCGGCGGGTTTTGGCCAGCAGATATCCATGCGCCGACAACCATCGGCGCGGCATGCAATCTGAGCCAGATGGCTTCCACCGTCAACGGGATCGCTCCCTGCCATAGCAAACACAGGATCCAGCGGCGCCGGGGCGGCCGTGGTCCTCACCATCCTTAAAACGAGATACGCACCCAGGTGGAAGGCCCGAACATTATCTACAGGGTCGCTCGACGAGCGCCCTCACGGCACTTGCAGAGAGGGGTCCTTCCACCTGGCATCCGACCGTTCGAGGAACGGCCGGTACTCTGTCCCCGTCTTGACGACGGCGTGAGCCACGCGCGCCATCTTGGCGGT
The DNA here is from genome assembly GCF_004341505.2 of Sphingomonas sp. JUb134. NCBI lineage: Bacteria > Pseudomonadati > Pseudomonadota > Alphaproteobacteria > Sphingomonadales > Sphingomonadaceae > Sphingomonas > Sphingomonas sp. JUb134. The sequence continues at coordinate 29,065 of NZ_SLYP02000004.1, read as the reverse complement.
GAGCGCCGTCATCGCCTTGCGGCGACGGTCGGCATCGTCCGCGTGCCCGGCGGTGTACCGTCCGAGCTTGTCACGGAAACTGTTGTCGCGCTGACGCGCGGCGACCTGGGCAGCCATCCAGAAGGTGCGGCGCAGACGCGCGTTGCCGTACTTGGACAGCTTGGTGCGGCCACGAAACGTGCCTGACTGGCACGTTGCGAGATCGAGGCCGCAGAACTTCAGGAACTGTCGATGATGGTTGAAGCGACGCAAATCACCGGCCTCGGCCAGAATGGTCAGCGCGTTAATCGGACCAATGCCCGGAATGTTGCGCAGCAGCTTATAATCAACATGCTCGGCCAGCCTGTCATGGGCAAGCCGCTCTATCTCGTCACGCTGGTGGATGAGGCTGCGTCCCTGCGCGATGACCATGCGGAACATGGTAATTGCTGCCGAATCCTCCGGGACCGGCAGAGCCACCGAAGCGCAGGCCGTTTCGTATATGTCATTGACAAGACGGGCCTTGGAAACCTTGCGGCCGATGAGAGGCCAGGCAGCTGCCGAGAATGCCCCAGCGTCGAGCGCGGTGATGCTGGCAGGAGTGGGGAACCGCTCGATGAGCGCGAGAAACCAGTCGGACCGGCTGTTGCCTGCGAAGCGGGCGATCTCGGGGAAGTACAGCGGCAGGTAGTGGGTCAGGATGCGGTGCCAGGTCTGCGTCTTCATCCTAGAGATCGTTTCGTGGGTCTTCGAGAGTTCCTGCAGGTCATTGATGCCCGCGGCGAGAGGATCGACGTAGCGCTGCGTCGCACCGATCCGCAGCATGTGCAGGATGACCTGCGCGTCCTTGGGGTCGTTCTTGTCCCAGCCATTGTGCAGCGCCTCGCGCGTTCTGGCGAGCGCGACCGACGAGATGAGGCGCAGCTCGAACCCTGCCGTCAGCAGCCGATGTGCCAGCGTGCGATGGTAATTACCCGTCGCCTCGAACCCGACAATGATAGGGCGCCCGATGGCAGCGAGTTTTTCGGCAAAGCCGTCATAGTCCTGCCTGGTTGCCATGACGGTCATCCGCCGGCGCCGGCCGCCTTCCGGTCGCTCGATGAGAACCTCCTGCCGGCTCTTGGACATATCGATAGCTACCAGCACGGCGCCGGCAGGCGTAGAGGTGAGCTTGGTCATGGTCGGTCAGCCTCCAAAGTGTTGTCTCGACAACCTCACTTTAGATACCTGCTGACCGGTCATGGCTTGCCCTGATGAAGCCTGCGGCCGCTACGCGGCCTTGTCTTCATCAGGGCCATAGCGGCTCCCAAACCAGCGCTTCCCAATGTGCTACGGTCTCGAGCTGCGAGGCCGATAGAAGACGTTCGCTGACGGTCCGTTCGGGGAGAGATGGCACGTAGTCCGGGATCGGTGCCGGGATCGACCCCATCGCAACGGATTCGACGAGGGCTGTCGGATGCTCACCAGCCTTGGCGAAGCTAATGCGGCTCGGGCGGTAGGGTAGATAGACGCCGGTCTGCTCGAGCAGCGGAGCAGCAACCTCGAGCTTCGAATATTCGACCGGTAGGACGTTGTTGCGTGTCGGGGCGTGATAGGCACGAGGCCCTGGTCGGCTGCTCTTGACCGCGCGGAAGAGGGCCACCCCCGTCGATCGCTTCGGAGCGGGCACCGCCACATTGGGCCGTGCGGACGATCGTTCGGGAATGACGAGGACATCGATGAGATCGGCGATCGACGCGCGCTGGATGACCGCGGGCGGCGATTTGCCCGGGACCTTGTCGATGACGAAGATGCGAACCGCGATCGAGGTCCCGTGCTTCTGGTAGCATTTTTCCAGGCGAATGGCGCTTCGGACGGTCACGTCGCGCAAAACGGTTTCGTACTGGTCGCGCATCCGGGCGCCCGGGCCAAACCAGTCGGGCATGATCGCAACCAGTCGGCCACCCGGGACCAGGCGACGCAGTGCCGCCTGCAGATGGCGAACAGCGGCATAGTCGTCAGCTCCGCGGCCGATGGACCGTGAGAACGGCGGATTCATAAGGATCAGCGTTGGCCGATCAAACGAAGCGAGTGTCGAGTTGATCGTTGCTCCATCGTGGCCTGTGACGATTGCCGAGGGGAAAGCGGCGTGAAGCCTGCCTCGACGAAGCGGGTCCAGTTCGTTGAGATGGAGCGCCTTGTGGGTCGGGAGCTGCGCGACCAGGAGCCCGTTACCGGCGCTCGGTTCGAGGATGACATCCTCCGGCTGCACGTCGGCCAGCAAAGTGAGGATGCCCGCGATATCAATCGGGGTCGAGAATTGCTGCCATTCGATCTGATTTTCGCTGCGGACGGTCTGGGTCGGCAAGCGCTCGGAGAGGGCGATCAGGGGACGGATATCCGCCATTCCGGAGAGAATTGACCCGCTTGCCTGCAGATGGATGGAAAGCGCGTGCTCGAGGAGTTCAAAGCTATCGCGCTGGGTCCAGTGACCATCGGCATCGGACCCACCGAAAGCCGCCGACATCGCTTGGTTTAGTACCCGGCGGTGGACGGGATCGCCGGACTGGAGATGAGGAAGGAGGAGGCGGACAGCCTCGCGATCAGCCTGGGCGGCCGTGTCGAAGAGATTGGACATTTTTAGAGGCTCCTGCGTGGCTGCACCTTCGGCAGCGACACATTCCCGGTCCCCCTCCCCTTTTCCGGCGCTCGGCGCCTAGATGCGGCGAAGCCGCTCGTTAGCATCAAGCGCCTTGGCCCAATCCTTGTAGATGGATGGTGGCGGCGCACGTTCGATCGAGAGACCTGGCCGGATGTAGCGCTGTTGAGCGTTGGCCGCGGCTCGCCGTCCCTCCAGATCGTTGTCTTCGGCAATCAGGAGCGTGGTGACGCTGGGAGGAATAATCAGTTGGTCGAGGCGGCGGGCCCCGAGCGATGCCCAGCACGGGATGTCGTGCATTCGGCTGAAGGCGTCCGCCGTTTCGAAGCCCTCGGCGATGGCGAGGATCGAACCCCCTGCCCTGCCCCGCCACGCGCCGCTGCCCGGGACGCCAAGCATGACCTTGCGCACATAGTCGGCGGACGCGGGGTCGAGGAAGATCCGCTGAATGGCGACGAGCTGGCTGATTTCGCGCACCGCGACGAGCAGAGCCGGTTGATAGACCGTTCTCGGCTTCGGCATATAGGGGCATCGCGGGTGATAGCGGACGTCGGGCGGCGCCGGAAGCAGATTGCGTCGATCCAGATAGCGCTCAGCAAGCGTTCCGGTAATCTCGAGAGCCTGGTCCCAGATGCGCGCGCCGGTCGAGGGTCGGTGGTACTGGCCTTCATCGGGAATCGGATAGTGATGGCCTGATCGTACACGCCTGAGTTCGCGGAGCACATCTTCACGGGCGCAGCCTGCGAAACAGGTCACGAGGATTCCGCGATCACCCTGTCTGATCGAGAGGCTTGGGTCGCTGTCGTTATGCGCGGGGCATCGGCACATAGCGACATAGCCGGACCATTTGCCGCCGAGGGTTCCGACAAGGTCGACGAGTTCTCGGGTCGGGCGCTTTGCTGTGAGGGGCATGGTTCATCCTCCTTGCTCGCCCACGGCAGCCCCCCTCCTCTCTTCCATCTGGAGCCATGGGGTCATCATGGCCTATCCTGAGGCGCGATCGTGGAGGTGGGGCGAGTCGGGGAGGCGTTCGCCGACTCACTTCTTTCAAATCACATTTTGAAAAACGCCCGGCGCGCCAGCGGCGGGGTGATTCTCAGATTCTAATGATTCATAGATTCAGGGAGAGCAACTGATTGTATTTGTTAAGGGAATTGACGTCATTCCTGACCTGATGGGGGCAATTGGCTGCCTTCTTGGGGGCTTTATCCTGTCGGCATGGGGGACTTATCCTGTCCCCTTGGGGGCTATCCTGTCCTCTTGGGGGAGGCCTTTCCAGGCACGGTAATGTGGGTATTTTCTTGCTGTTTGACCTGTCCAATTGGGGCGTGCCCTTCGGATTGTGCGACTCAGCAGAATCGCTGGAATTTCGACCGAGTCTGACAGCGATTCTATCCTGACCTCCTGGGGGCGATTTCCGCCAATTAGCCTGTCCTGACTTGACGAGCGAGGTCAGGACAGGCAACTTTCCCCGCAGATTGGGGTGAATCGCATGGGAGAACCAGCGGAAAACGAGCAAGACGTTGGCGGCGATGAAGTTTCGACCGCCCGGTCTATGCGCGTGGCCGCTGCCCTCGCCCGCAAAGGCGGCGACGAGTTCGTCAAACCCGGTAGGCTCGTCGAGGTTCGATTCGTCAAGGGCCAGTCTCTCAGTCTCACCTCCTCGCGCCTGCTGGCGCTGATGATCCTGACGGCGGGCGGCGATGCGTGGCAAGACATAACCCACCGGATGCGAAAGGCGGATATCCGCCGCGGCCACAAGGGCAACGAACGCATCGGCGATATGCTTGAGGAGCTTCATCGCACGCTGTTTGCCGAGGACGACAAGTCTTGGCGCGGGAAGCGGACAACCAAGCGTTTCAACCTGATCCAGGCTTCCTGGGAAGAAGTCGAGGAGGTGGGAGACGGCGGTAAGGAGACGGGCTGGATCGAATGGCAGTTCACGCCGGATGCTCGCCGCCTGATCCAGGAGTCCGAAACCTATGCGGTGATGAACCGTCAGGCCGTTCTGGGTTTCCGGTCGGCCTATGCGCTCAAGCTTTACGAGGAGGGTGCGCTTCGTCTGCATCGGCGTCAGCCGGTGTGGAAGGTCGATATGGTCGGCCTGCGTGCGGCGCTTGGGATCGATCCGGATAAATACGGCGACTTCGCCCAGTTACGGCGAAAGGTCCTGACCGTTGCCAAGACAGAAATCGATCAGCTCGCCCATTACACGGTGGAGTGGCAGGAGATCCGACGCGGCCGCGCGGTAACCGAGATTGAGTTCCGTTTCGCGCCCAAGGACGCGCCTGCGCAGATCGCGACGGTCGATGAACTTGGTCGGCACTCAACCGGGCGGAAGGCGCGCCGGGAGGATGCGGTCGAAGAAGTCGTTGCCATTGAGAGCGCCCTCCCCCGCAGCGACGCAGTAGATAGTGCGGCGGTGGCTGACGTCCTCAAGCGCGTGACCGCGTCTCTTGCCACCCCAGAAAGTTCCGCTGGGGTGAACGCTGAGCCATGGGCGCGTTTCCCGCGGGGTAAGCTGCACTTCGGCGTGACCGAGAATGCGGCGCGCGAGATAGGGTTGCGCCACGGCGGTGGATGGGACGTCGACCTGATCGCAGACGCATACCGTGAGCATATGGGGGATCGTCTCAACACGCTCTCGGGGTCGAAACTCGAGAAGTCTTGGAAGGGATTCTGCGAGGCCTTCCTTACGCGCCGGGGACGGCCGAGCTAGGAAATTGCACGCGTGCAATTTTCCCGTAGCCCCCACCGAGTCAGGATAGGGCCGCAGGAGGGCGAAAATACACGAATAGCGGATGCTCACTTTCGCAATTCGCGATTTTCTTGACCGAAAAGCGCAAGTTGAAGTACCATCTGCTTGATTGCGAAAGGTGGGCATGTGTCTAACGGACTCGATATTGAGGAAGCCGAACGTCTCGTCTCGGTTGCGACGCTTGCCGCGCGAACGTCGTCGGTGCTGGAAAAGCTGAGGGATTCAGCGCGTAGCGCTCGAGCTGATGACCGGCGTGAACCGACTTTCACTATCAGCAAGGCTGCGGAACTGGTGGGCCGCACACCGGCTGCGATTCGCGACGCAGAGAAGGACGGTCGCCTGCCAGAGCCGTCGCGCGGCGATAATAACCGGCGTGAACGCTATACGCTGGCACAGCTGAATGACATGCGGGGGGTCTTCGGGACCCGGCCATATCGGGCACCAGGAGATCCGGCCTGCGTCATCGCAGTCCAGAACTTCAAGGGCGGCGTCGGGAAGTCGACCGTTGCTGTCCATCTCGCCCAGTATCTCGCGATCAGAGGCTATCGGGTGGCGCTCGTCGACTGTGACAGCCAGGCCTCCGCGACGACTTTGTTCGGCTATGTGCCTGACCTCGATCTGACTGAAGATGACACGCTTTATCCGTTCCTCCGGGAGGATGAACGGACCTCACTCGATTACGCGCTCCGCAAGACTCATTTTGACGGTTTGGAGCTGATCCCGGCCAATCTGAGGCTGTTCAATTCCGAGTATGAGCTTGCTGCGAGGATGGCGAGGGGAGGGTTCGATGCGCTGTTGAACCGCCTCAAGGTCGGTATCGACAGTATTGCCGATCGCTTCGACGTCATCGTGATGGATCCACCGCCCGCGCTCGGGGCGATCTCCCTGTCCGTGCTTCGCGCCGCGAACGCGCTGGTGGTGCCGGTCCCGCCGACGGTCATGGACTTCTCCTCGACCGCCGCCTTCCTTTCGATGCTCGACGAGACGATCGAACAGCTTGCAGAGCGAGGTATGGCGCCGCAGCTCCAGTTCCTCCGATTTGTTGCCTCGAAGGTCGACGAAAACAAGTCGATGCAGAAGGAGCTGTTACAGTTGATGCGGACCTTGTTCGGCCACGCGATGGTCCGCACGCCGCTCAAGGATTCGGCCGAGATTGACAATGCGACCGCACGGCTCATGACTGTTTATGAGCTCGACGGACCGGCCACCAGTTCGGCCGTTCGTAACCGATGCTTGGGTTATCTCGACGGCGTAAACAGTGAAATCGAAGTCGATATTCGGTCGATGTGGCCGAGCCACCAACCGGCTCTGCGAAGGGCTGCGCTGGCATGAAAATACCGAATTGCACGCGTGCAAGATCGGAAGAACGGAGAAAATTGCACGCGTGCAATTTCGGTGAAGGGAGGCTCGCTTGAGCAGGAAAAACAGTGGCTTTGCGGCCGATCTGGCGGCAGGGATCGATCTGTCGGATGAACCTGCGCCGCAGCGCCGGACCGGGATCGCATCAAACGTCCTGACCGGCCGATCGAACCGGCTGTCAGACCTCGCGTCAGGGGCGATTGTAACCCGAACCCACGAGTTGGTGGACCCTGCGCGCTGTCGCATGTGGATCGGTCATAATCGCGACTATGCGCTCCTCACTGAAGAACGCTGCGCCGATCTCATCGAGAGTATGAAGGCGCAAGGTCGCCAGGAAATGCCCGCGATCGTGCGGCGCGTGTCCGGCCACGCGGACTATGACTTCGAGGTAATCTGCGGGGCGAGGCGGCATTGGACGATTAGCTGGCTGCGCTCGCACAATTATCCGGACTTCAAGTTCCTCGTCGATATCCGGGAGATCGGCGACGAGGAAGCATTTCGCCTGGCCGACATCGAGAATCGGGCGCGCGACGATCTTACCGATCTTGAGCGGGCGAGGGACTATCTCCGGGCGCTGGACCTCTATTATGATGGGCGACAGCGGACGATGGCGGAGCGATTGAAGGTGAGCGAAAGCTGGCTCACCCGATATCTCGATCTTGCCCGACTGCCTACCGAACTGACGCGGGCATTTTCCAATCCACAGGACCTCGGAGTCCGCAATGCCATAGCGCTAAAGGGCCTGCTAAAGCCGGATGAGCGGAAGGCGAGGGCGTTCGCCGAAGCAGGCCGGATCGCGGATGCTCGGGAAGCCGGCGCTCCAGCCCAATCGATCCTTGATGTTATCAAGGCGCTAAGCCTGGCGGTCGACGCCCCCAAGAAGACAGGATCCCCCAAGAAGACAGGAAAGGCCGAGACGGTCTCGACCGCGGCCGGCAAGCCGGTGCTCCGGATCGAGAGTGCCGACCGCAAGGGCGTCCGTCTAACCTTGCTGAACAGGGGCGGAGCGACACGCCAGGATGCTGAGGAGGCCATCCGATCCCTCCTGGACCAGCATTGGCCTCAATAGCGGACTGTAACCGCCGATCGAGCCTGCGCGGCCAGTTTCGCCGCGCCTTGTGGAGATATGCCGAGCAAGCGGGCGATCGCGGGCACGCGCAGTCCGGGGTATGATGCCTCCAGGCGCATGAGTGTGGGCAACTTGCTCCGCCGCGTAACGCCAAGGTCTGAGGGCAGGGTGGCTACAATGCGCTCAAGCCTGTCGAGCTCTGTGAGCCCCAACGCGGCTGTGCGCCCGAGCGCGGCTTCGAGTTCCTCCGCTAGCTCGGCAGGGCCGCTCGACAGAAACTTTGGGAGCCACACAAAGGACGGAATATGCTGGAGCGTGAAGCCAGCGGCAGCCAGCGCGCTGGGGAGCATGCAGGCGAGAAGCCAGACCGTTCCGAAGCTTCTCGGATCGACGTGGAGCGTGCGCCCGTCGATGGTCGTGACGCTGCGACCCTCCGTCGGACTGATTTCCAGCTCCTTGTGGACTGCCAGGAGGCGCTCAGCGACTGATAGAAGGGTAGGGGAGGGGTATGGGACGCAAAGTCTCTTCCGGGCCTCTCTGAACGTCTGTCCGAACCGGACCAGATCATCTCCGCCCCACATCTCGGCCTGCGCGCGATCATCGAGCAAGGTGCGCAGCACATTGAGCGAGGCGCGGGCGACGGGATCGCTGGAATCGTCGGCGAGCAACAAGAAGTGCATGAGCGCGGCGATAGAGAGTGGATCGTTGAGGCCCTCGCTATGGCGGGGTGGAGGGGTTCGACTGCAAATCCAATCGAGGAGGGCCGCTGTATCGACCGGGACACCGGCGATGCCGGCGACCGTCGCCGCGGCCTTCACGCGGGCGCGGGCGAGCCAGATATCGCGCGCCGGGCTTCCTAGAAGGCGGCCGTCGAGCCGACCAATAAGCAAAAGGGGAGGTGCTGGGGCAGGGCGAGCCATGGTGTTTGCCTATCTCGTATCACAACCAAAGTCATCGGTTGGTTGTGGTCTCTCGTGTTCCCTGAGAGTGGATAGTTGATAATTGCAGTTATCACATAAGCGGATTTGACCGTTCTTTATAAGGGGTGACTACACGAAAGTGACGTATCTGCACGGAAAGGGCGAACGGATAGCGAACGTCACGCGGCAAGTAGGGAGTTGACGGCGCGCAGCGGTCGCAAGGCGTCCGGATCGGGTTGATCTTCAACATTCCAGCTATAGTCACCGGTCAGCGAGATATGCTCCCAGCCCAATGGCGCGATGTGGCGTGCGATTTCGTCGGCTGTGCCGATGTCCGCCAGCGCCATTTCGAGATAGCGAGTGTTCCACAAGATGATGGCGGCGACGAGCAGGTTGAGGCCGGAGGCGCGATAGGTCTGGTTCTCGAACCGACGATCGCGCAGTTCGCCGAGCTGGTTGAAGAAGAGCGCGCGGGCGAGCGCGTTGCGGGCTTCGCCTTTGTTGAGGCCCGCCTGGGTGCGCCGGCGCAGGTCGATGTCGCGCAGCCAGTCGAGCATGAAAATGGAGCGTTCGAGGCGGCCCAGCTCGCGTAGTGCGAGGGCCAGTCCGTTCTGTCGCGGATAGGCGGACAAGCGGCGCAGCATTGCCGAAGCAGTGACGGTGCCGGTGCGGATCGACGTGGCGAACCGCAGCAGTTCGTCCCAATGCGCCGCGACATGACCCAATGCGATCGGTTCGGCCGTCATGCCGGGAAGCAAGGGGCCGGATTCTTGGCCGGGAAGGAGGTGTAAACGACGCTCCTTGATGTCGCGCAGGCGCGGCGCGAAGCGGTAGCCGAAGAAGGGGGCTGCGCAGAAGCAGGCGCGGCCGCTGCGGTTCAAGGGCCCGGTGCGCGACGTCGAGCGCGACAAGGCGCGGGGGCTCAACATCCGCGCGCTGCTCGAGAGTTGTGGCGAGGATCTGCCGGGGCTGCGTGATCGGGCGCTGCTATCGGCCGCTTATGACACCGGGCTGCGCGCCTCCGAACTGGTGGCGGTCGCCATTGAGCATATTGAGGAGGCGATCGATCCCGAAGCGCGGCTGCTGCAGATTCTGCGTCATAAGGGCGATCAAGACGGGGAGGGGGCGACCGCCTACCTCAGCCCGCGCACCGTCGCGGCGATCGCGGCGTGGACCGAAGCGGCGGGGATCACGACAGGGCCGCTGTTCCGGCGGGTGCAGGTGCGGCGCTACAAGGCGCGGGCAGCCGTGCGCGGTCGGCCGATCGACAGCATCTCGGGCCGGGAGACGTGGGATCTGCGCAAGACGCTGTCCAAGCCGGCGGTGAAGGCGCGCGTCGAATATGACATCGGCACCGTGGCGCTGCACCCGGGCTCGATCGGACCAATCTTTCGGTCGATCATCGGCCGCGCGTTCGACCGTGGCGCGCTGCCCGATTTGACGGCGGACGATCTGGCGCGGTTGCTGAAGGGGATCAGTGCGCACTCGACGCGGATCGGGCTCAATCAGGACCTGTTCGCCAGCGGGGAGGATTTGGCCGGCATCATGGACGCGCTGCGGTGGAAGTCGCCGCGGATGCCGCTCGCTTATAATCGCAATCTCGCGGCAGAGCAGGGGGCGGCGGGGCGCCTTATGGCGAAGATTGGCTAGTCATGACGGCCTAAATAGGTCTTTGGATGATGCCGTGCGACCACACGACGGCGGCAGGTAGATCGAGGGATTTGCGCAGCGGCAAGAACCGGAGAAGGGAGGCTGAGCCCCCGGGGTCTTGAGCTACAACGTTAAGCCTAAGAAACGGGCAGGGGCCTGGTAGCGCGTAGTGTATGAGCGAAGCCACCATCGCTCAAACTCATCAGCACAGTCCAATTTCGAAGAGGAAACAAGAAAGTGGTTCCGGAAACGGTATGGATCTTATCCTGTGTAAACGCTCGCGCTAAATGGCGGCGTTCTGATCGCGCTATTTGTCAGTTGCCGGGTCCGATGACGAGGCAATCGCGCGCGGCCTGAACGATGTCAGCGGTGACCTCCTCGACGCGGTTGAGGGTCATGATCCGCCGCATCTGCGCGAACAGGCGCTCCATGAGCCGGAAGTTGCCGCGCGTGATGCGGATCACGGCTGCCTGCGCTTCGATCGCGTCGAGTTGGGCCGGGTCGAAGCTGATCCCGAAATCGCCGGCGTGGGTCGCGAGCAGCAGCCGCATTTCGGTCTCGGTAAGCGGTTTGAACTCGTGGACGAAGCCGATCCGCGAGTAGAGCTGGGCATAGCGGGCGAGGCGCTTCTCCAAGCCCGGCATACCCATCAGGATCAGCCCGAAGCCGTGGCGATCGGCCATGTCGCGGAGATGTTCGAGCGACTTTATGGTCAGGCGGTCGGCCTCGTCGACGATGACGAGGGGGCAGGCGATGCGGGCGGCGTCATGGGTGATTTCGTCCTGCGAGCCGCCCGCGACCGTCAGCCGGGCATAGCCCAGCTTAATGAGGTTGAGGCCCAACACCGCGTCGATCGTCTTGGGCGTGTTGCTGACCGACACGGTGTAGAAGACGGCGCGGCAGCGAGCGACCTTTTCGCCAAGGAGCGCGGCAATGGGACGGAGCGCGGCATATTCCCCCAGGTCGGGGAAGCTGGAAAACTCGCGCGCCGATCGCGTCTTTCCGACGCCCGGCCGGCCATGACACACGCCGATATAGCGGTAGTGCGCGCAGGCTTCGGCAAACTCGACGAACCGGGCATGTTCGCGGGTCGCCAGGAACGGCTGCTCGACCAGGAACTCAATCGTCAGCGGCGTAGAGCCGGAGCCCTCGGTAGGTGGTGGGCCGGGAAGCCGTATCCTCTTGGTCGCCATCGAAGGTCTCCGTGGGGGCAGGCACCTGCTTGTCGCGCTCCTTCGCGCCGCGCCGGGCGCGCTGGATCGCGCGCAACGACGGGTGCCCAGCGTGCTCGGAGCTGAGCGCACGGCAGACGAACCGGCCCTGGTGGTAGACGTGGATCTCGGTCAGGTCGCGGGGGTCATAGACCGCCTCGACCTGCTCGCCGACGAAGGCCGCGAGCGTGGGTTCGACATAGCGCCTGCCCATCAGACGGATGCCGTCGCGCAGCACTTTACGGGGCTTGGGCACGTGCACGAGCAGCATGTCGAGCTGTTCAAGGCTGTCGGGCATTGCGGGCAGGAACCCGCCCTTCTGCCAGCGCGTGATCGGCGGTTCGCCGGTGCTGCCATGCGGGCGACGATGATAGACGCCGCACACGAACGCCTCGAAGCGGGCGCGCAGCTCGTCGAGCGTGAGCACTGGCGCCGACAGCGGCTTGCCCGCGATCAGGTGGCCGGGCAGGTCGGGCAGGAACATGTCGTTGATGGTGCGGAACAGCCGCTCGATCTTGCCGCGCCCGCGAGGACGCCCCGGCAGCGAATGGATGAGGCGGATTTTGAGGGCGATGCACGCCTGCTCGATATGCTCGGAGATGAAATCCGAGCCGTTGTCGACGTAAAGCTGTTCGGGAATGCCGCTGACGATCCATTCGGGATTGGGCTTGCGCCAGATCGCCTGCCGCAAGGCGAGCGCCGTGTTGAGGGCACTGGGGGCATCGAGGCTGAGGAAGTAACCGGCGATGGCTCGGCTGTGATCGTCAACGATGACGGTCAGCCAAGGACGCACCGGGGTTCCGGCATCATCGAGCACGAGAATGTCGAGAACGGTATGATCGGCCTGCCACATCTCGTTCGAGGTCGCGGCTTCGCGCCGATGCACTAGCTCGTGCTGGTCGCGGTAGACGGCCGGATCGGAGGCTGCGGCGATCTGGCTTGCCGGTATCGCCCTGACGACACGCGCGACGGCCGCATAGCTGGGGGTTCGGTGTCCATGCGCGATGGCGAGTTCCTGCACCTTTCGGTGAATGGCGGCGACCGGGGGTCGCGGGCGCTTGGTGGCGAGAGTGCGGGTCAGTTCGACCAGATGTTCCGGCAGGTGCAGCCTGCCCCGATCGTTGCGCGGCAGACGCGCGAGACCGGCAAGTCCTTCGGCACGGTAGCGCCCGAGCCAGCGCTGCAACGTCCGCTCGCTCAGCGTGCCGGTGCGGGCGAGGTCCGCGAGCGGGATGCCATCGGCGAGGTGCGGTTCAAGGACGCGGTAGCGCTCGATCGCCAGCGGCGGGACAAGCGCCGGATGCGTCACCGCCGACGGTCCGTGTCGCAGGTAAGGAAAACGGAGATTTGCCTGCCCATCGCCATGCGAGTCCGCTCGCGTTGCCAAACCGGCCTGTTCGACGTAAATCTACCCGGTAAAGAAAACTAGGGCAACATAGACCTGCCGATGACGACTTTCTTCCCAAACCGCGCCCGATCGGGGCGCCACCGGCCCTACGCATGAAAATCGGTTACGCCCGCGTATCGACCGCCGAGCAGAACCTGGACCTCCAGCGTGATGCGCTGAAGGCTGCCGGCTGCGAGAAGGTCATCACCGACAAGGCCTCCGGGGCGACTGCCGCTCGCCCTGGATTGGAAAAGGTGAAGGAGCTGCTTCGCGCCGGCGACACACTGGTGGTCTGGCGCCTCGACAGGCTCGGCCGCTCGCTCCGTGATCTGATCGGATGGATGACCTACCTCGACGAGGAAAAGGTCGGGCTGCTGAGCCTGCACGAGGCGATCGACACGACCACCACGTCGGGCAAGCTTACCTTCCACCTGTTCGGGGCATTGGCGGAGTTCGAGCGCAACCTGATCCGCGAGCGGACCCAGGCCGGTCTCACCGCAGCCCGCGCTCGCGGCAAGAAGGGTGGCCGGCCGGCCGCACTCGGCAAGGACAAGCGCGACCTGCCCGTCAGGCTCTACCACGAGAACACGATGCCGATCGCCAAGATTTGCTCGATGCTCGGCATCTCCAAGCCAAAACTCTACGCCTATGTGCGATCGGCCGAGACCAAGCCGGTAGCCGCGTAGCGACGCTCGCCGACAAATAGCGCGATCAGAATGCCGCCACTTAGCGCGAGCGTTTACACCGTTCGCGGTCCCGATCGGCCCAGCGTCCCCCGGAACCGTTCGTTATCGGGAAGGCATCTAAGCGGTCTGCACCATCCTTCATCTAAAGTTCTCCAAGCGCTTCTGAGGATTTTCGGGCGCACCAAAAGCACTTGCTCCTCCAGTGGCTGGAGCATGTAACCGCAATTTGCTCTCCTGCGGACGGGGGGCTGGAGGTGGCTTTTTGACGGCCCGTGTTGAAGCAATCGGTATGTCTCGACGCTCATTAGTGGCGCGGCTGGTGGCCTGTGGAACCGGCTTGGTGCTCGGTTCTCCAACGCTCGCGCGACAGACTTCCCGGTCTGCGGGCTCGTGGAACTTCGGTGCGGCTCACCTCGAATGGGAGCCGCTGGAAGTCGGCACGGGTGATACCCTCCTTGTTTCGGCACAAGTGCGCGGAGTGCCGGTGCGGGCGGTGCTCGACAGTGGCAGCGGCGCGTCGATCATGAGCACGGCGCTCGCGGCGAAGCTCGGCTTGAACGATGGTGAGCGGCGCATGATTAGCGGGCTGAGCGCCAAGGCCCCGGTGCTGCTGGTCCGCGACATCGACGTACAGCTCGCCCGCGAAACCCGTCGCTTACCCTTTGCCGTCGTTGGTGATCTGAGTTCAGTGTCGGCGGCCTTCGGACGACCGATCGATATCCTCCTCGGTGCCGATATGTTCACGGGTAGCTGCATCGCGCTCGATTTCGCGAAAAGGCGTATGGCGGTCGTCAAGTCAGGCACGTTTCTCGCCGGTCCCGACTGGCGCGCTGTCGCGCTCGGGCGCGGTGCCAAGCAGGAGCTGTTCATTCGAGCTTCCGTCTCGGGTTTGCCTCCCGTGCCCTTGATGATCGATCTTGGCAGCTCGGCCGCGCTGATGCTCTCGTCGGCCTATGCCCGCGATCAAGGGCTGTTGAACGGGAAGCTCGTCTCGACCGCGGCGATCGGCGGCGTCGATGGTGTGCGTATCAACGATGCTTTCACGATCCAGAACATCAACATCGAAGGGCTTGGCGTCTCGAACGTCCCCACACTCGGGATGAGAGCTTGGCTCTCCACCAGCACGGTTGGCAATGTCGGCCTACCGCTGATCGCTCAATTCGACGTGGTGTTCGACGTGACCGCCGGATTCGTGTGGCTCCGGCCACTCGGTCCTCGTCGTCGCCTGCCGATGCTGAAGGACCGTAGCGGCCTTGGCCTCGCAGCCTCACCAACGGCGCTCACCGTTGTTCATGTGGCGGCGAACAGTCCCGCGGAAAAGGCTGGCTGGGCGGTCGGCGACCGGATCGTGGCGGTGAACGGCCATTCGATCGATGCGAACTATACGCGTGGGGAGCTCTGGCAAGTGCGCTCCCGGCCTGCTGGCACCCTCGTAAAGCTGACGATGGCCTCGGGTGATGTGCGCGAGCTCAGGCTGGCCGATTATTATTGATCGGCTTGAGGGTGGCCTTTGCCGATCGCCTTCATGATCCGACAATCGGCCATGCGCGCCTTGGTGCAGCTCTGGCTGAGCATTGCCAACTCATCCCGCAACACCGCGAGTTGCGCCAGTCTCTCCTCCACATCCTTGAGGTGCTGAGCAGCGATAGCTGAGGCGGCACCACAATCCTGGTCCGGGTTCTGCGCCAGCCCCATCAACGAACGGATCTCGTCGACGGAGAAGCCAAGCCGGCGACCGTTGCGGATGAAGTGCAAACGCTCAATGTCACTGGCATCGTAGGTTCTGCGACCCGACGCCGTGCGAGGGGCGGATCGGAGCAACCCGATCGACTCATAAAAGCGGATCGTCGTCACCTTCGTCGAGGTCTCGCTGGCGAGCTGCCCAATCATCACCGGCTTCATCATGCCATCCTTGCTTATGCGAACGTGTCGCACATTTCGCTTGCTTCTACAGCGACTGGAGGTGGTAAGGAAGGCCGCATGAATGCTTCTACCGAAAGCTGCGGGTGCCACGGGGAGCCCGCGCGCGCGCAAACCGATCCGGCCTATCGCCGTGCGCTGCTGACCGTCGTGGTGCTCAACCTCGGCTTCGGAGTCGCCGAGCTGTTCGGCGGGTTCATCGCCGATAGCCAAGCGCTGAAAGCGGATTCCCTCGATTTTCTCGGGGACGGGTCGATCAGCCTTATCGGTCTTCTCGCGCTTGCCTGGTCCGCACGGGCGAGGGCAAAGGTCGCGCTGACGCAGGGGTTGTTTCTCGGTGCGCTTGGCGTGGGCGTAATCGGTTTCGCGATTTGGCGCGCCCTGAACGCAACCGCGCCCGATGCCGAACTGATGGGCACAATCGGCGTTGTCGCGCTCGCGATCAATGTCGTGTCCGCCTTGGTGCTTGCGCGTTTCCGGGAAGGGGACGCCAATGTTCGCGCGATCTGGCTGTTCAGCCGCAACGACGCGCTCGCCAACGTGGCGGTGATCGCCGCGGCCGGTCTGGTGGCGTGGACAGGAAGCGCCTGGCCGGACCTCGCCGTCGCCGGCCTCATCGCCCTCCTGTTCCTCCACTCCGCTTATGAAATCGTCACTGGCGCTCGGCGCGAATTGGGAGAGCGGTAGTGCGTCTGCTCGCGTTGATCCGGGCAATGCTCTCGTTGCGGCTGCTCTCCGCGCTCGCGGCGCTGCTGATCCCTGCTGCGGCAATCGCCGAACCCGGCGACGTGCAAACCGCATGGCGGCTGCTCGACTATATGGCCGTCGATTATGGCGGCGCGGTCGCCAACGGTCGGATCAAGAGCACGTCGGAATATGCCGAGATGACGGAGTTCGCCGCGTCGGTCTCGACACGGCTTCAGGGCCTGCCGGCGAAGCCGGAGCGTCAAGCCCTCATCCAGCGGGCTGCCAACCTCCAGGCGGTGATCGCGGAAAAGGGACCGACTGAACAGGTGGCAACATTGGCGCACGGGCTCGCGGCCGATCTGTTGCGCGCCTACCCGGTGCCGCTCGCGCCCGATAAGGCTCCGAACCTCGTCTCCAGCGATGCACTGTTCCGACAATCCTGCGCGTCCTGCCACGGGATGACGGGCAACGGCCGTGGCCCTGACGCCGCCAAGCTCGCTACGCCCCCGATTGCTTTCACCGATGCCGAGCGCGCGCGCCAGCGCAGCGTGTTCGCGCTCTATCAGGTGGTGACGCAAGGCATCGACGGGACCGCGATGCAGAGCTTCGCCGATCTGCCCAACGATCAGCGCTGGGCGTTAGCATTCCGAGCCGGGAGCTTCGCCTTCACGGATGCGCAGGCGCGCGAAGGCGAGCGGCTTTGGAAATCCGACCCGACCCTTCGCCGGCGCATTCCGGACCTGAAAACCCTGGTCGCGCTCACCCCGGCCGCGCTCGGCGCGGCGATCGGCGACGCCAAGGCTGACCCAGTGCTCGCGTTCCTGCGTCGTCATCCCGAACAGGTGATACAACAGGCTCCCGGCTCGCTCGCGGTCGCCCGCGCCAAACTCGCCGAAAGCGTGGCGGCTGCGCGGCGCGGCGATGCGCGCATGGCGAAAGAGCTGGCGCTGTCGGCCTATCTCGATGGGTTCGAGCCGATCGAGCCAACACTCACCGCGCGCGACGCGACGCTGATGGGTCGAATCGAGGGCGCGATGGGGGAGTTCCGCGCCTCGATCGACCGGGGCGCGTCGCCCGATGATCTCGCGGAGAAGGTCGCAGTACTGGGCGGCCTTTTCGACGATGCGGAAGCGGCGCTCGCGCCTGATGCCGCCACCGAAGCGTCCACGTTCCTGGGCGCGTTCACGATCCTGCTGCGTGAAGGGCTCGAAGCCCTGCTCATCGTTGTCGCCATGATCGCGTTCCTGCGTAAAGCCGAGCGCGGCGAGGCGCTGCGGTACGTGCATGGCGGCTGGGTCAGCGCGATCATCGCGGGCGGGATCACCTGGGCGGTCGCCACCTATGCGATCGGGATCAGCGGTGCGAGCCGGGAGCTGACGGAAGGGTTTGGCTCGCTGTTCGCCGCGGTCGTGCTGCTCTCGGTCGGGATTTGGATGCACGGCAAGGCGCAGGCCGATCAGTGGCAGCGCTATATTCGCGAGAAGATGTCGCGGGCGCTCTCGGGCGGGTCGGGCTGGTTCCTGTTCGGGCTGGCGTTCGTCGTAGTTTATCGCGAGGTCTTCGAGACGATCCTGTTCTATGCCGCGCTTTCGGCGCAAGGTGACAACGGGATGCTTCTCGCGGGGGCCGGGTCGGCGATTGGACTGCTCAGCCTGATCGCTTGGGCCATGCTTCGCTACAGTCGCAAGCTGCCGATCGCGCAGTTCTTCCGCTATAGCTCCTGGCTCATGGCGGTCCTGACCGTCGTGCTGGCGGGTAAAGGCGTCGCCGCGCTCCAGGAAGCCGGCCTTATCAACATCGCACCGCTCGCGGACGTGCCACGGCTGTCGATGCTCGGCGTGTTTCCCACTTGGCAATCGGTGCTGGCGCAACTCCTGATGGCGGTCGCCATTGCGGTCGGGTTCGCCTGGAACGGGCGCGACCGATCCCGCTCGGGTTCCGGCTCAGTGACCCTTGGTTCGAATTAGTGCAATGACATGAAAACCCTTCCGTGATAGAGGCAAGCTAGTGCGAGCCTTTTTGCCTTTCCTGACATGCCTGATGCTGGTCCTGACCAGCTTCTCCGGCATGGCCCATGCCGCCGATCTGGCGGGGGGAAGCATCGCGGGCGTTGAGTTCACGGTCCATACCGCCGGTGACATCGATCAGGTGCCATCGGACTCGGACAAGAATGTCCCGCATCATCACAATTATTGTCACGGACACGACGTCGGCGCGCCTGCGCGCACGACGATGGAATATACCCCCGTCCTCACAGTGCCCAAGCCGACAATCTCCGCCTCTGCGTCGCTCGACGGCCGCACCGGCATGGTCCATTTGAGGCCCCCCCAAGCCTGACGTCCGATTTGGGCGTGCGTTGGCGCGCCCCTGTCGATCATCGTCAGGAGTCCTATTTTCATGAATCGTATCCTCGCGGCCATGCTGGCCGCAGCGTCTTGCGCCACGATGGCGCAGGCGCAGGTCGGACCGTCCGCGCCTGTTGCGCAGGATGCGCCGGTCTACACGCTTGACCAAGCGGTCAGTGCAGCGGGCGGTTCGGCCCCTGCTGCGGAAGCGGCGACAGCTGGAATCGACGCGGCCCGTGCAGGTCGCACAGTCGCCGGCTTGCGGCCCAATCCGGTGGTTCAAGGCCAAGTCGAGAATGTCATCGGCTCCGGGCCGTATCGGGGGGTCCGCAGCGCGGAAACCACGGTCGGCTTTGCGATCCCGATCGAGCTAGGCGGCAAGCGCGGCGCCCGCGTCGCGGTCGCCAATGCGCAATTGTCCCGGGCCGAGATCCAGGCCGCGATCATCGCGGCGGATGTCCGGCTTCAGGTAACGCAGCTCTATGTCGAAGCGGTCGCGGCCGATCGCCGGGTAATGACAGCCCGCGATCAGGCCCGGATCGCCAGCGATGCGCTGCGGGCCGCGAGCGTTCGCGTGCAGGCAGGGCGGGCATCGCCACTCGAGCAACAGCGCGCGGATGTCGCGCGTATCAATGCCGACGCCAATGTGGAGCGGCAGCTTCGCTTGGCCGAGGCGGCCCGCGCCAATCTGGCGCGTCGGATCGGACGGCCGATCGACGGCCTGCTCGATGACACGCTGCTCGATCGCCTTCCCGATGTGAACGTCTATGGGCCGTTGGCACCGGTCAACACGACCGGCACACTCGCGCTGGCGGCAGCCAACGCGGATTTCTCCATTGCCGAAGCCGGCGTGCGGCTCGCGCGCGCCAATCGCGTGCCTGACCTGAACGTCGGGCCGTCGATCCGCCGCCTGGAAGCGACCAACGACATGGCGGCGGTGTTCAGCGTGTCGATCCCGATCCCGGTGTTCAACAATGGTCGCGCCGCGATTGCGCAGGCGACCGCGCAGCGGACCCAGGCGGATGCGCAGCGCCGCGTGACCGCGCTCGACATCGAACAGGCGATCACGGACGCGCAGGCGCAGGCGGCCAATGCCGCAACGACGGCTCGTGCGGCGTCGGGGCCGGCGCTGGCGGCTGCACAGGAGGCCGCCCGCATCGCGCGGATCGGCTATCGCGAGGGCAAGTTCGGCCAGCTCGAATTGCTCGATGCTGAACGCACGCTCGCCGAAACGCGGGTCGCCGCGATCGACGCGCTTGCCAATTACCAGAATGCCCGCGCGCAAGTGGAGCGACTGACCGCTCGTGCGCCCAATGGGGGGAATCAGTGATGAAGAGCTTTTATCTCGCGGGCGCGGCGTCGCTCGCCCTGCTCTTGGCTGCCTGCGGCGGCAAGGATGGCGGAAACGAGGCAACTGCCGAAGGCGCAGCTGCCAATGAGACGGCAGCGGGCACGGAAAAGGGCGGTGCTGAAGGCGGTCATGCCGGTGAAGGCGTCGTCACATTGGGTGCCGACCAGATCGCCACAGCGGGCGTCCAGGTCGGACGGCCGATCATCGGCGGGGCCGGGACGATCGAGCTGCCCGCGATCATCGAGGGCGACCCACAGGGAACGCAGGTCGTCTCGGCCGCAATTGCGGGACGCGTGGTCGCGCTCACCCGTAACCTCGGCCAATCGGTCGGACGCGGCCAGACCATTGCGGTCATCGAAAGCCGCGAGGCGGCGCAGATCAAGGGCGAGGTCGAGGCGGCGCGGGCGCGGCTTCAGCTCGCTAATTCGAACCTCGCGCGCGAACAGCGGCTGTTCGCGCAGAGAGTCTCCCCTGAACAGGATCTGATCGCCGCCCGCACAGCGGCGACGGAGGCGCGGATCGCCCTGACGCAGGCGCAGAGCATGGTTTCGGCGGCGGGTGTCGGCGGCGGCGGGCTCAACCGGCTCGGCATTGCCGCGCCGATCTCGGGCCAGATCATTGCGCGCCCCGTGACGCTGGGACAAACGGTCGCGGCGGATGCCGAACTCTATCGCATCGCCAACCTGAGCCAGGTGTCGATCGCGCTTAATCTCAAGCCCGAGGATGCGGGCCGGGTGCGTCCCGGCAATACGGTGCTGGTGAAGGCGGCAGGCCGTCAGGCGACCGCCCGCGTGACCTTCGTGTCGCCGGCGCTTGATCCGCAGACGCGGCTCGTGCCTGCGCTCGCCACCCTCGACAATCGCGGTGGCGAATGGCGGGTCGGCGAGCCTGTGACGGCAGCCGTGCAGCTCACGGGCAGCGGCGGGAGCGGGGCGGTCCGCGTGCCGACGACGGCGGTCCAGAGTTTCGAGGGCAAGTCGGTCGTGTTCGTGCGCACGCCCACCGGCTTCAAGGCGACCCCGGTCCAGCTCGGCGATGCGTCGGGCGACACGGTGATCGTCCGGTCGGGCCTGACCGGCAACGAACAGATCGCCACCACCGGAAGTTTCACGCTCAAGGCCGAGATCGGCAAGGGCGAAGCGAGCCACGAGGATTAAGCCATGATCGCCCGTATCGTAACCTGGGCGGTCGAGAAGCGCTGGCTAGTCCTGCTCCTCACCGTCATCGTCGCCGCCATCGGCGCCTTTTCCCTCTACCGGCTACCGATCGACGCGGTGCCGGACATCACCAACAATCAGGTCCAGATCAACGTCCGCGCGCCTGCCCTCTCGCCCGAGCTGGTCGAGAAGCAGGTGTCGTTTCCAATCGAAACCGCGCTCGCCGGCACCCCCGGCCTGGAATATACGCGCTCGTTGAGCCGCAACGGCTTCGCGCAGATCACGGCGGTCTTTTCGGACGCGACGGACATCTATTTCGCCCGCCAGCAGGTGGGCGAGCGTCTGCGGGGCGTGCAAGAGAATCTGCCCGACGGCGTGAACCCTGAAATGGGTCCGATCGCGACAGGCCTGGGCGAGGTGTACATGTACACCGTTCGTCTCGATCATCGCGAGGACGACAAGCACAAGCCCGGTGAACCGGGCCAACAGCCCGATGGCAGCTACATCACGCCAGAGGGCGAGCGACTGACGACCGAAGAGGACAAGGCGACCTACCTGCGCACCGCGCAGGACTGGATCGTGACGCCGCTTCTGAAGACCACACCGGGCCTCGCCGGTGTCGACTCGATTGGCGGTTACGCCAAGCAGTTCCTCGTCGTGCCCGACGTGCAGAAGCTGGCCTCGCTCGGCATCACGCTGACGGACCTGGGAAATGCGCTGGAGCGCAATAACACCAGCGTCGGCGGTGGCTTCGTCAATCGCAATGGCGAAGGTCTGGCTGTTCGCTCGGATGCGCTCGTTCGCAATGCCAGCGAGTTGGCCAGGACCGTGATCGCGACACGTAACGGCGTGCCGATCACGGTCGAACAAGTTGCGACTGTGAAGACGGGTCAGGCGATCCGCATGGGTTCGGCATCGGAGAACGGTACCGAAGTCGTCGTCGGCACGGCGATCATGCGGATCGGCGAGAACAGCCGCATCGTGTCGACCGCGGTCGCTGAGAAACTGAAGACGATCAACGCTTCGCTGCCTCCTGACGTCGTAATTCAGCCGGTGCTGAACCGCACCGAGCTGGTCAATTCGACGATCAAGACGGTCGCGAAAAACCTGTCCGAAGGCGCGGTGCTGGTCATCGTCGTGCTCTTCCTGCTGCTCGGCAACTTCCGTGCGGCCCTGATCGCGGCGTTGGTCATCCCGATCACCATGATGCTGACAGGCTTTGGTATGCTGCGCGCTGGGGTCTCGGCCAATCTGATGAGCCTTGGGGCTTTGGACTTCGGTCTGATCGTCGACGGCGCCGTCATCATTGTCGAAAACGCGCTGCGCCGGCTTGCCGAGCAACAGCATCATGAAGGCCGATTGCTCAGCGTCAAGGAACGGCTCGCGACCGTGGCAGCCGCTGCGCGTGAGATGATCCGTCCCTCTGTGTACGGGCAGGCAATCATCATCCTCGTCTACGTACCGCTGCTCACGCTGACCGGCGTGGAGGGTAAAACGTTCGGACCGATGGCGCTGACCGTCATCATCGCGCTCGCCTTCGCCTTCATCCTCTCTCTCACCTTCGTGCCGGCGATGATTGCGATCTGGCTGTCGAAGAAGGTCGAGGAGAAGGACGGCCGCATCATCACGTGGCTGAAGAAGCGCTACGAACCCGGTCTCGACCGGGCCATGAAGCGCCCGACGCTGACGATCGGTGCGGGTGTGGGAAGCCTTGTGGTGGCGGCGCTTGCTTTCACTACGCTCGGCTCGGTGTTCCTGCCGCAGCTCGACGAAGGCGATTTGCTGATCCAGTCGCTCCGCATTCCGGCAACGTCGGTCCAGCAGAGCCAGGCGATGCAGGTGCCGATCGAGCGGATGATGTCGAAGCAGCCGGAGGTGCAATTCGTCTATTCCAAGACGGGCACCGCCGAGCTGGCGGCCGACCCGATGCCGCCGAACGCGACCGACATGTTCGTCATCCTGAAGCCGCGCAAGGATTGGCCGGATCCTGAGCTTCCCAAGGAGGAGCTGGTCAGCCGGATCGAGGGTAATCTCGCGAAGATTCCGGGAAATGCCTACGAGATCACCCAGCCCATCCAGATGCGCTTCAACGAGCTGATCGCCGGCGTGCGCGGCGACATCGCGGTGAAGGTGTTCGGGGACGACTTCAACCAGATGAACCGGACGGCCGAGCAAATCGCGGCGGTGCTGCGCAGAACGCAAGGCGCAGCGGACGTGAAGGTGGAGCAGACGACCGGTCTTCCCATGCTCGACATTCGCGTCAACCGCGACGCGATGGCGCGGTTGGGCGTTACGGCTCAGGATGTGCAGGACACCGTGACTGCGACGATCGGCGGGCGAACATCGGGCCAGATCTTCGAGGGCGACCGTCGCTTCCCCGTGGTGATCCGCCTGTCGGAGGCGCAGCGTGCCGACATCGGCCTGCTCCAACAGGTGCAGGTGCCGGTGGCAGGCGGCGGCTATGTACCGCTGTCCAGCGTCGCCGAGATCAAGGTGGTCGATGGTCCGAACCAGATCAGCCGCGAGAACGGCAAGCGGCGCGTGGTGGTGCAAGCCAACGTGCGTGGCCGCGACGTCGGATCCGTCGTGGCGGATGCGCAGGCGGCGATCGGCAGCCAACTCCGGCTGCCTGCCGGCACCTATCTCGAATGGGGCGGCCAGTTCGAGAACCTCCAATCGGCAAGCGAACGGCTGAAGCTGGTCATTCCGGCTTGCTTCATCTTGATCCTGCTGCTCCTCTACGGGGCGTTGGGATCGGTCCGCGACGCCGCGATCGTGTTCACCGGCGTGCCTTTCGCGCTGGTGGGCGGCGTCCTGTTGCTGTTCCTGCGGGGCATGGACTTCTCGATCTCGGCGGCAGTGGGCTTCATCGCCCTCTCGGGCATCGCGGTCCTCAACGGCCTCGTCATGGTCAGCTCGATCCAAGATCTGATCCGATCAGGGATGAGCCGCGAGGAAGCCGCGCATGTTGGCGCGATGCAGCGTCTGCGACCCGTCATCATGACCGCGCTAGTCGCCAGCCTCGGCTTCGTGCCGATGGCGCTGGGCGAAGGCGCCGGCGCAGAGGTTCAAAAGCCTTTGGCGACGGTCGTCATCGGCGGTCTGATCTCGGCGACGCTTCTTACGCTGTTCGTGCTGCCGACACTCTATGCCCGGTTCGGGCAGAAAGTGATCGAGAAACCCGAGCACTACAATGAGGAGCATGAAGGGGACGACCACGGTCAGACCTTCGTGAACAACTTGGCCTGATGGATGGGCGGGGCGATCCGCGATCGCCCCGCCCATCTCTGGGAGATGGGGATATGCCTCGCACCATAACCAGCTCGATGCTTCACGGCGGGCCACTGCGCATCTGGTCGGCACTCACCGATCCGGATCATCGCCGGGCGTGGAGTCCGCTCGTATTTCTCGATGATCCGTCCCGGCTCGGCGACACAGAATGCACCTTTGCGATCCAGGGCATCACCCGGCCAATTCGGACGCCAGCACGGATTGATCGATTCGATAAACCGCACGCCTTCGCTTGGTCCTGCGGCATCCCCTATCTGTTCACGCTCGAAGAGCGGTACGAGCTGGCGGGGGACGATGGCGGCACCAGGCTAACGCATAGCTGCACGCTGCGCGGGGCGCTCTCCCTGCCGTTCGCGGCGATGATGTTGCGCCGCCTGCGATCCCTGATGGTCGAATCTGACGATCGCCTCGCAACCTATCTCCGCTGGCGGGTAGGTCAGCCTGCCCGGGCTATCAATCGTCAGCGCGTCCCCTTCCGCTACAGGAGGAAGGCGCGATGATGATGCACTGTAAGCGGGTGCTGCCCGCCGTCATCCTCGTTGTCGGGCTCGCGGCGTGCTCGGAAAGAAAGCCGCCAGCCCCGCCAACGGAGCAGCAGATCCATTCGTCCGACAGCGCCGTGACGACCGGGGAAATGGGGCGGCATAGATATCGCTGTTCCGACGGGGAACCGCTGTTCGTCGATTACAAGGACAACGGCCTGCAGATCGATTTGCGGCGCTCCAACGGGGGACCGCCGATGATGCTGACCGCGCCAGCGCAGGGCCTGCAATATGTCGGCGAAACAGCCACCGCGACCTTCAAGGGGTCGCAGCTCACCATCGTGGAAGGCGATGGCCGTACCCGGATCTGCGAGCAGGAAGGCACGCGATGAACTGCCCTGCCTTCGAACGCCACAGGGCGCTTCGTCGGAAGAGACCGATGTCTGACACGTCGATTTCAAATGTGACAACCTTGTGCGGCCTGAATCGGGCCGGTCTGGCGATCGCGCGCCTCGGCGTCGTTCTCGTCTCCGGGGCGGTTATAGGGGCGTGTAATCCAGCGCCGACCCAGCCTACCGAGCCGGCGCATGAAAAGCATCTGACGTCGAAACTAATCGCGCAGCGCATCATGTACTGCGACGACGGCACACGCGCCGATGTCGACTTCATCGATGAAGGCTTGAAAATGGCCGTCACCTGGCTGCCGAAGGGCAGGACCGAGATCCTGCGCGCGCAGCGAACCGGTGACGAGTTTCGCGGCGACCATTCGCGGGCTGTCGTGGCGGGCGGATCGATCGCGTTCACGCGACGCGGGAAGATCCGCGTCTGCCACCGAACCCCGGAGGAGTCCTAGGAAATGCAGGCACTGCTCTATACGCTTGCGCCTGTGCTGGCGGTCGTGCTCGGCGCGATTGTCGCGAGCCGCACCAAGTTGAAACCTGGCCTCGTGGCGGGCCTACAGCATCTCGCTGCCGGCGTCGTGTTCGCGGCGGCAGCGACCGAAATCCTGCCGCAGGTCAAGCATGAGGCATCGCCCAGCGCGACGTTGATCGGCGGGGCGGCGGGCGTCGCGACCATGCTGGGGCTCAAGGCTCTTGAGGCCCGCTTCAAGGGGCCGATGGCGCTACTCGCCGCGATCGGCATCGACATTCTGGTGGACGGCCTGGTGCTCGGCCTCGCTTTCGTGGCGGGCGAGAAGGCAGGTCTCCTGCTGACGATCGCGCTCACTCTGGAAGTGTTATTTCTGGGACTGACGCTGACCGACGAGCTGGCGGAAACCTATCGCTCGCGCTTGCGCATCATCGTGATCGTCTCGGCATTGGCCCTGCTGCTGCCGATCGGCGCGCTCGCTGCCGTGCCGGTCGCCGCGCTGTCGCCGGTGATGATCGCCGGCTTCCTCAGCTTCGGGCTGATGGCGCTGCTCTACCTCGTCACGGAGGAGTTGCTGGTCGAGGCGCACGAGAAACCCGACACCCCGCTCATCAGCTCGATGTTTTTCGTCGGCTTCCTGGCCCTGCTGACACTTGAGGAGATGATGGGATGATCCCGGGCAACGACAACAATGGCGGGCAGGAGCGCCGCACACTGTGGATCGTCCTGCTGCTGAACGCGGCGATCGCTGCGGGCTTCTTCGTTTCCGGCTTCTTCGCGGACTCGAGCGCGCTGATCGCCAACGGCGTCGACAACCTGTCCGATACGGCTGTGTATGCGCTGAGCCTTGTGGCGCTCACCCGGGGCCAGACATGGAAGACACGCGCCGCGGTCGCTTCGGGCGTCATGCTGCTGATCTTCGCGGGCGGCATCTTGATCGATGTCGGACGGCGCTACGTGCAGGGCAGCGAGCCCATCGGACCTACCATGATGGTCATGTCCGCGATCGCCGGCGTCGTGAATTACCTCTGCCTGCGGCTGCTCCAGCGCCTCAAGGATCCGGACGTCAATCTCCGGGCCGCAACCACCTTCAGCTTCAACGACTTCATTTCCAACGGCGGCATCCTGATCGCCGGCGTGCTGGTGCTGTGGTTGGGTACCAATTGGCCGGACCTGCTGGTCGGCTTCGCCACCGCCATCATCGCCATCAAGGGCGGTGTCGAAATCCTGCGCGACGCGCGCGCCGAAACCAAGAAAAGCGAAAGGAGGTCGTCATGAACGACAAGCTCGAACTCGACATTCCAGTGTTGTTGCCGGACCTTCCTGACGCGGCCGATGCCTGCCTGGACCGTCTCGTATCAACCCTGTCAAAGCGCGAAGGTGTCGAGCGGGCGCATGTGATCTGTCTCGACGGCAACACGCCAGCGGCGCTGTGCATCCATTTCGATGCCGCCAAGCTGCCGCTGCCACGGTTGCGCGAAATGGTGCGCGCCGCAGGTGCCGAAATCACCGAGCGCTACGGCCATGCGATCTGGCAGGTGACGGGGATCAACCACGAACGTCGGGCGCGCACGGTCAGCGATGCGCTGTGCGCCTTGCCCGGCGTGGTCCAGGCAAGCGCCAGCACCAGCGGGTCTGTCCGGGTCGAATATGATCGCCGCGAAACCACCGAAGAGGAGGTGCGCGCTGCGCTTCGCAAGCTGAAGGTGAGGGTGGGCAAGCGGGTCGCTGCCGATGAACATGCCGGCCACGACCACGGCCCCGGGGGCCACGGCGCGGGCGAAGAGAAGCACGGCCCCGGCGATGGCCACGACCATAGCCACGCCGAATTTCTCGGCCCCAATACCGAGCTGATCTTCGCGCTCGCCTGTGGCGCGCTGCTGGGGATCGGCTACGCGATCGAGAGGCTGGTCGCTGGCGCGCCCGAATGGCTGCCGACCGCCTGCTATATCGCAGCCTATTTCTTCGGCGGATTCTTCACGCTGCGCGAGGCGATCGACAACCTCCGGATGAAGAAGTTCGAGATCGACACGCTGATGTTGGTCGCTGCGGCCGGCGCCGCTGCGCTGGGCGCATGGGCCGAAGGTGCGCTGCTGCTGTTCCTGTTCAGCCTCGGCCATGCGCTTGAGCATTATGCAATGGGCCGCGCCAAGAAGGCGATCGAGGCGCTGGCGAAGCTCGCGCCCGAAACCGCGACCGTGCGACGCGGCGGGCAGACCAGCGAAATCCCGGTCGAGCAGATGGTCGTCGGGGACATTGCCATCGTCCGCCCGAACGAGCGCCTGCCTGCCGACGGCTTCGTCATCAAGGGCACCAGCGCGATCAACCAGGCCCCGGTCACGGGTGAAAGCATCCCGGTCGACAAGGTGCCGGTCGCAGATGCCGCAGCGGCACGCGCCAAGCCCGATGCAGTCGACGCGGAAAGCCGGGTTTTTGCTGGTACGATCAACGGCGGCGGCGCGATCGAGATCGAGGTGACACGCCGTTCCAATGAAAGCGCGCTTGCCAAGGTCGTGAAGATGGTGAGCGAAGCGGAGACGCAGAAGTCGCCGACGCAGCGCTTCACCGACCGGTTCGAACGGATCTTCGTGCCCGCCGTCCTGGTCCTGTCAGTGCTCCTGCTGTTCGCATGGGTGGTCGTCGACGAGCCGTTCCGCGACAGCTTCTATCGCGCGATGGCGGTGCTGGTGGCGGCAAGCCCGTGCGCGCTCGCGATCGCAACGCCGAGCGCGGTCCTGTCGGGCGTTGCCCGTGCAGCGCGGGGCGGCGTGCTCGTGAAGGGCGGTGCACCGCTCGAAAACCTCGGGTCGCTCAAAGCGATCGCTTTCGACAAGACGGGCACGCTGACCGAAGGTCGTCCGCGCATCACTGATGTCGTGCCCGTCGATGGCGCCGATGAAGGCGAGTTGCTGGCGCTGGCTGTCGCCGTCGAAGCGTTGAGCGACCATCCCCTGGCCCAAGCGATCGTCAAGGACGGCCGCGAACGTCTGAACGATCGTGCCGTGCCGACTGCCGGCGACCTCAAGAGCCTGACCGGTCGGGGCGTCACCGCGAGCGTGGATGGCGAGACGGTGTGGATCGGCAAGGCCGAGATGTTCGGAAGTGAGGGCATTCCGGCGCTGGGGCAGGGCGCGCAGGACGCAATCGCGAAGCTGCGCGAGAACGGCCGCACGACAATGGTGGTCCGCAAGGGGGACCGCGACCTGGGCGCGATCGGCCTGATGGACACGCCTCGCGAAGCTGCCAAGACCGCGTTGCGTCGGCTGCACGAGATGGGCGTGTCGCGGATGATAATGATCTCCGGC
>NZ_SLYP02000003.1 GCF_004341505.2 Sphingomonas sp. JUb134 | reverse complement strand
CCTCGTGAAAGGCGCCCTCCGGCTCGCGCTGCACGGATCGCAGATGCAGGAAGCCGATGCGACTGCCCAGCCGTTCGACCATGCCCGGAAGGTCGTTGTCGGCGCGCACCCCGAACGAGCCGGTGCAGAAGCAGAGCCCGTTGGAGGGGTTGGGGACCCGGGCGAACAGGTCCGAAACGTCCGCCTCGGTGCTCACCACGCGCGGCAGGCCGAAGATGGGGAAGGGGGGGTCGTCCGGGTGAACGACGAGCCTGATCCCGAGCGCGTCCGCTTCCGGACAGACCGCCTCAAGAAAGGCCAAATGGTTGGCGCGCAGCCGGCCGGCGTCCACATCCGCGTAGGTGTCGATGCAGCGGAGGAATTCGGCAGAGGTGAAATGCTCTTCGCTTCCCGGCAGGCCGGCGATGATGGTCCGCTCCAGGCGGAGCCGTGCCGCCTCCTCCATGGCGTGATGGGCACGGTCTGCGGCATCGCGTATCGCGGGATCATAGTCCGCGGCGGCATCGGGGCGGCGCAGGATATGCAGGTCATAGGCCGCGACCATGACCGGATCGAAGCGCAGCGCGCGGGCGCCGGTCGGTAGCGGCCACGCAAGGTCCGTTCGCGTCCAATCGAGCAGGGGCATGAAGTTATAGGTGACGACGGTGATGCCGCAGGCGGCGAGGTTGCGCAGGCTCTGGAGATACGCGTCGATCAACTGGTCCCAGCTGGCCGAGCGGGTCTTGATCCCCTCATGCACCGGCAGGCTCTCGACCACCGTCCAGCCAAGTTTCGCCTCCTCGATCTGCGCCTTGCGAGCGGCGATCGCCTCTCGCGACCAGACGGCACCGTTCGGCACCTCATGCAATGCGGTGACGACTTCGCTGGCCCCGGCCTGGCGGATGTCGGCCAGCGCGACCGGATCCGCGGGGCCGAACCACCGCATGGTCTGCGTCATCATCATGGGCGTCGAACCTCTGGAGAAACGGCACCGCCGAGACGGCGGATTGGGGAGGATCCGACGCTAGTACGCAGCCCGCGGTCAGACAAGTAGATGGGCACGATGGCACGCCTTGCAGACGAGGCCCGCTAAAGTTATCTGAGTAATGTCTCCAACAGGCGAACCTTCCCGATGCACCTGATCCGTTCCGCGCTCCAGGTCGATCCCCGCGACGATGTGGCCACCGCCCTGCGCGACCTGTCGGCAGGGGAGACGGTGACGGTTGGCGATACGACCGTGACGCTCTGCGACCCGGTGGCGAAGGGCCACAAGCTGTCCGTTCGTCCGATTGCGACCGGCGACGAAGTCGTGAAGTTCGGCTGGCCGATCGGACGCGCGACGATCGACATCCCGGCCGGGGCGCACGTCCATACCCACAATGTGCGCACGCTGCTGGAGGAGGCGCAGCAGTATGTCTATGCCGCGGCTCCGCCGGTGTCGGCCGTGCCTGCTGAACCGCGCACTTTCGATGGCTACCGCCGTGCGAACGGGGCGGTCGGTACGCGCAACGAGATCTGGATCTTATGCACGGTCGGCTGCGTGGGCGCGACGGCGCGGCGGCTGGCCGAGCTCGCCGAGCGGCGCTTTGCGGGTCGCGTGGACGGCATTCACGCCTTTCCGCACCCCTACGGCTGTTCCCAGCTGGGCGACGACCTCGATCATACCCGGACGATGCTGGCGAGCCTGGCGCAGCATCCCAATGCCGGCGGCGTGCTGCTGATCGGCCTTGGGTGCGAGAACAACCAGATGGACGCGCTGCTCGCCTCCGCGCCCGGCATCGACCGCAATCGCCTGCGCTCCTTCACCACCCAGATGGTTAGCGACGAATATGAGACGGGCCTCGCGATGATCGAGGAACTGGTCGCGTTGGCCGAGCAGGACCGACGCGAGCCGGTGCCGCTGTCGGAACTGGTGCTGGGGCTGAAGTGCGGCGGCTCCGACGGGTTCTCGGGTGTTTCGGCCAACCCGCTGGTCGGGCGCGTCGCAGACGCGGTGGCGAACGCAGGAGGAACCCCGGTGCTGACCGAAATCCCCGAGATCTTCGGCGCCGAGCGTATCCTGATGGCGCGCGCCAAGGACGAGGGGGTGTTCGGCGAGATCTGCACGCTGGTCGAGGACTTCAAGGGCTATTTCATTGCCCATGGTCAGCCCGTCTATGAGAACCCGTCGCCGGGGAACAAGGCGGGCGGCATCACGACGCTGGACGAAAAGTCCCTGGGTGCGGTGCAGAAGGCGGGTCGAGCGCCCGTGGTCGACGTGCTGCGCTATGGCGAACGTGTGCGGCAGAAGGGGTTGGTGCTGCTGGAAGCGCCGGGCAACGACGCGGTATCCTCAACGGCGCTGACGGCCGCGGGCGCTACCGTGATCCTGTTCACCACCGGGCGCGGGACGCCGATGGGGTTTCCGGCGCCGACGCTCAAGATCGCCTCCAACACCGGGCTTGCCGAGCGTAAGCCGGGATGGATCGACTTCGACGCGGGGCCGCTGCTGGAAGGGGAGGCACCGGAGGCGGTGACCGAACGGCTGCTCGACCTGGTGATCGCCACGGCTTCCGGTGCAGAGACACGCGCCGAGCGCAACGGCGAGCGGGAAATCGCGCTGTGGAAGCAGGGTGTGACCGTCTAAGTCGATGGATGACAGGGCCAGTCGTGCCGCCTAGGCTGACGGGGTGCAGGAACCCAGCATGACCCGACCCGCCGGACGCAAGCTCTACCAAGCGATCATCGACGCCCTTCAGGCCGACATCGTCAGCGGGCGCTTCGCACCGGGCGACCGGCTCCCCACCGAACGCGAACTCGTCGATCGTTTCTGCGTCAGCCGCCTGACGGTGCGGGAGGCGGTGATCGGCATGGAGATCCTCGGACTGGTCGAGGCACGGCGTGGATCGGGCGTCTATGTGACCGCCCACGCGCCGGGACTGCTGCAGCCGTCCGATCTGGACATCGGGGCGTTCGAACTGATCGAGGCGCGCCGGCTGGTGGAGGGGGAGTGCGCTGCGCTGGCTGCGCTCACCCGAAACGAGGCGGACGTGGCAGCGTTGCGCGACATTCTGGAGCGGATGATCGCCGAGAACGCGATCGACAGCCCGGACGAATATGCCGATCGCGAGTTCCATCGCCAGATCGCGCGGGCGACCGCCAACGACGCGATGGTGCTGACGATCGAGACGCTGTGGGACGTGCGGCATCGCTCGCCCCTCTGCATGGCCGTGCTCGACCGCGCGCGGCGGGCAGGGGAGAAACCGCGCATCGAGGACCATCGGGCCATCCTCGATGCGATCGCCGCGGGCGATCCGGACGGGGCGCGCCAAGCCATGCGCCGCCACCTGGGCCGCGTGATCGAGCACTTGCTCGAGGCGACGCAGAACGATGCCCTCGAACGAGCCCGCGCCGAGGCGGCCCAGTTGCGGGATCGCGCAAACCGTTTTTCCGCGATCCGCTGATCCTACAGCCGGGCGAGGGTCGCGCGGGCGCCCTCCGTCTCCAGGCGGTGCAGCCAAGCCGCGAGAAGCTGTGCCAGCGCGGCGTCTTCGGCCAGAGCAGGGGGGAAGATCGCGTCGAGCGCGAGCAGCGCTGCCACCTTCTCCTCGGCCGTGATGGTGCCCTCCAATGCCGCGGCGGTGCGCGCAGCGAGTGGATCATCGACGGTAAAGGCTCTGCCCTGGTCGTCGATGCCCTCCTGCCAGCGCATCCACGCGGCAACGGCAAGCTTCAGGGCGGGGCAGCGGGTATCCGTCGCGCGACACGCGGCGATGCTTGCAAGCAGCCGCTGCGGCAGCTTTTGCGATCCGTCCATCGCGATCTGCCGGGTACGGTGCTGGAGCGCGGCGTTGGCGAAGCGCGCCATCAGCTGTGCCCGATAGGCTGCGACGTCGAGGCCGGGCGGCGGCGACAGCGTCGACTCCGCCTCCTCCCACAACCGCTCGACGAAGCGGCGGCCTTCGGGCAGCGCCACTACCTCGTGCACGAAGTCGATGCCTGCGAGACCGCCGAGATAGGCGATGCCTGAATGCGCCCCGTTGAGCAGTCGGAGCTTGGCCTCTTCCCAGGGCGCGACGTCGTCGGTGAGCTGGACGCCAAGCGCCGCGAAGTCCGGCCGCGGACCCGCGAAGCGATCTTCGATCACCCATTGGGAGAAGGGCTCGGTCTTGACCATCGCCTGGTCCTCCACGCCCAAGGTCCGCGCGAGTTCGGCGATATCGGCGTCGGTGGTGGCGGGGACGATCCTGTCGACCATGGTCTGCGGGAAGGCGCCCTCCGCCTCGATCCAGGCGGCGAGCTCCGCGTCGTGCGCGGCGGCCATGCGCAGCACCGCCTGGCGCAGTCGCGCACCATTGTGCGGCAGGTTGTCGCAACTAATCGCGGTGAAGGGGGGAAGGCCCGCAGCGCGGCGGCGGGCGAGGGCCGCGACCAAGAAGCCCGGGGCGGTACGAGGCGCTTCAAGGCTGGCGAGGTCGGCGGCGACATCCGCATCCGCCTCGATCAACGCGCCGGTGGCGGGGTCGAGCTTGTAGCCCTTCTCGGTGATCGTCAGCGTGACGAGATGCGTGTCGGGGCTGGCGAGCGCGGCGACGACCGCCGCCGGATGCTCGGGCGCCACCAGCACGGTCTGGACCGCCCCGATCAGCTGCAGGCGCCGGGCGTCGCCCTCGCGCTCGACCAGCGTATAGAGCCCGTCCTGTGGTACCAGCTGGTCGCGCACGCCCGGAGAACGCAGCGATACGCCGATGATGCCCCAGCGCAGGTCTCCTGCGGTGAGCGCGGCGTCGAATACCGCGGCCTGATGTGCGCGATGAAAGGCGCCGATGCCCAGGTGGACGACGCCCGCCTTCACCGCGGCGCGGTCATAGGACGGGCGGGCGACTTCGGCGGGCAGCGTTGCCAGGGTCGCGTTCGAAAGGCGTGCGCTCACAGCTTGTAGGCCTGCTTGACGAGGTCATAGGTCAGCGCCTGCGCGACTTCGTGCGCCTCGTCCTCGGGCAACCGATGCTCGGCGACGAGGCGTGCGAGGAAGGCGCAGTCCATTCGCCGGGCGACGTCGTGGCGCGCCGGGATCGACAGGAAGGCGCGGGTGTCGTCGTTGAAGCCGACCGTGTTGTAGAAGCCGGCCGTCTCGGTCACCCGCTCGCGGAAGCGGCGCATGCCCTCAGGGCTATCGTTGAACCACCAGGGCGGGCCGAGGCGCAGCGAGGGATAGTGGCCGGCGAGCGGCGCGAGCTCCCGCGCATAGCTGTCCTCGTCCAGGGTGAAGAGGATGATGTTGAGCCGCGGGTCCGAGCCATAGCGGCTGAGCAGCGGATGGAGCGCGCCGACGAAGTCCGTCGCCATCGGGATGTCGGCGCCCTTGTCGCGGCCGAACTGCGCCATGAGGGTCGCATTGTGGTTGCGGTGGACGCCGGGGTGGATCTGGAGCGTCATGCCGTCGTCGATGCTCATCCGGGCCATTTCGGTGAGCATCTGGGCGCGGAACAGCTCGGCCTCGGCGGCCGTGCAGCTGCCGGAGCGGACGCGGGCATAGAGGCGCTCGGCTTCTGCCTCGGAAAGGTCCGCGGTCGCGGCGCTGGGGTGGCCGTGGTCGGTCGCGGTCGCGCCGCCGACCTCGCGGAAATAGGCGCGGCGGTTTTCGTGCGCCCGCAGGTACCCCTTCCAGCTCGACACGTCCTCGCGGGCCAGTTCCCCCAATCGCTCGACGTTCTGCCGGAAGCCTTCGAACTCGGGGTCGAGCGCGGGGTCGGGGCGATAGGTTGTGATGACCTTGCCCTGCCATCCGCTCGCGCGGATCGCGCGATGGTGGTCGAGCGGGTCCAGCGGACCCTCGGTGGTGGCGATTGCCTCGATGTTGAAGCGCTCGAACAGCGCGCGGGGGCGGAACGCCTCCTGCTTCAGCGCGGCGTCGATGGTGTCGTAATAGGTTTCGGCGTTGGCGGCGGACAGCACCTCGTCGAGCCCGAAGATTTCGGCGAACACCCAGTCGAGCCACATGCGCGATGGGGTGCCGCGGAACAGGTAATAGTGGCTGGCGAAGCGGCGCCAGATCGCGCGCGGATTGGCCTCGGTGGGCCCGCCGTCGACGCGGGGTACGCCCAGTTCCTCCAGCGGCACGCCCTGGCTGTAGAGCATGCGAAAGACATAATGGTCCGGGATGATCAGGAGGCTGGCCGGATTGCCGAACAGCTCGTTGCGATCGAACCAAGCCGGATCGGTGTGCCCATGGGGCGAGAGGATCGGAAGGCCCGCGATGCGCTCGTACAGTCGCCGCGCGATCGACCGGGTGGTCGGATCGGCCGGCAGCAGCCGATCAGGGTGAAGCGAAAGCTTGGTCATCGAACGGCCTCGGGCAGAAAGGGAGGCGGGCGGCCCGCCGGCAGTAGGCGGAAGGATGCAAAAGCGGCTGGAGACTGTCCAGCCAATTTGTCAGATATCTTTAGGTGGACGGTGCCGCGACCGAGGCGCGCCGGATCAGCGTCGACAGGAACAGCGCGTGCTCGCCGTCCTCGTCACCGACACTGTTGCCGATGAGCTTGAGCGCGGCCGCCCGCGCCATGGTCTCGATCGGCCAGCGCACGGTGGTGAGCGGGGGCCAGAGGTGCGACGCGATGGTGGTGTCGTCGAAGCCGATGATCGACAGGTCGGCCGGAATCTCCAGCCCGCGCTGCCGGGCAACATGGATGGCGCCCGCCGCCATCTCGTCGTTGGAGGAAAAGATCGCGGTGGGGCGGGGCGAGAGGTCGAGCAGCCGCTCAGTCGCGCGCATGCCGGAATCGAAGGTATAGTCGCCGGGTGCGATCCAGGTGCGGTCGAACGGCAGTCCGGCAGCCTTCATCGCTTCCTCGTAGCCAGATTGGCGTTCGAGCGCGGAGCGGAAGCCGCGGGGACCCGCGATGACGCAGATGTGGCGGTGACCCGCCTCGATCAGATGGCCGATCGCGTGGCGGACCGTTTCGCGGTCGTTGGAGGCGACCATGCGCTCCGGCACATCGAATGGGGCCGATCCCATGCGGACATAGCGGCAGCCGATGGACGCGCAGAGACCGGCGAGCTGGTCGTTCTCGGAAATCGGCGGCAACAGCATCACGCCATAGGGGCGCTGGCGTTCAAGGAAGCGGCGGATTTCACCCAGCATCTCCGGGTCACCGCGATCGACGGGGTGGACCAGCAGCTCGAATTCGGTGTCGCGCAGCACCTCCAGAAGTCCGTGCTGCACGCCCAGCACCATCTGCGCATTGGGATTGTCGTGGATCAGCGCGATCACGAAATTGCGGCGCAGCGCCAGCGCACGCGCCTGCGGATTGGGCGTATAACCCAGCTCGGCGATCACCTGCTCGACGCGCTTGCGCGTGTCCTCGTTCAGAAGGTCGCTGTTGTTGATGACGCGGCTGACCGTCTTCTTCGAAACGCCGGCGAGACGCGCGACGTCGTTGATGGTGGGCTGGGAGGCCTTGGTCATGGCGCATCCATAGCGACCGAGCGAAGTTGTTTGCCAGCGGCATTTGGACGCACCCCTGCGGCAGGGGCGCGTCCGATGATCCGAACCGGCAGCGGCGTGATCGGAGCCACTGGCAATGTTTCAGCGCGGCAGCAGCTTCTCGCCAGAGATCGCGAATGAAGCGGCTGCTCCGGCCGCCGGGGTGTGCCCCGGCCACGATGCCGGCTGGCCGCCACCAACCCAGAGGTCGACCTGGCCGGTGGAAATGCGACGGCGGCCCTGCGGGTCCACGTAGCTGAGCTGTCGGTCCTTCAGCGCGAAGCGAACCGTGCGCGTCTCGCCCTTCTTCAGGTGCACCCTTTCGAAGCCCTGCAACGTGCGGATGGCAGCGCCGTCCTTGCCGGGATGCGCGACGTACAGTTGGACGACCTCGTCGCCGTCCATGCCGCCCGCGTTGGTGACATCCACCGACACCGTCACCGAGCCATCCGCCTGGATCGTCTTGTCGCTGACGCGCGCATTCCGATAGGCGAAGTCGGTGTAGGAAAGGCCGTGGCCGAAGGGGTAGAGAACCTCCCCGTCGAAATAGCGGTAGGTCCGCCCCTTCATCGCGTAATCGTCAAACGCGGGCAGATCGTCGGCGGACTTGTAGAAGGTGACCGGGAGGCGTCCGGCCGGGCTATAGTCTCCGGCGAGAAGGCCGGCGAGGGCATGGCCGCCCTCGCCACCTGGATACCAGGCCTCGACGATTGCCGGGATGTTCTTGTCGGCCCAGTTCACGCTCAGCGCCGATCCGTTCATCAGCACCAGGACGACGGGCTTGCCGGTGGCATGGACCCGTTCGAGCAGCTTTTGCTGGGGCTCGGGCAGGTCGAGGCTGGTGCGATCACCGCCGGCGAAGCCTTTCGCCTGAACCTTCATCTCCTCGCCCTCGATGCGGGCGGAAAGGCCGCCTGCGAAGATGACGACGTCAGCTTGGCTTGCGGCTGCGACCGCATCGTCGCCATTGGCGCTCGGCAGGCTCCAGAGAAGCTGCTGCTGGCCGCGCGCGCCGCGCTGGAAACCCTCGATACGGACGGCGTAGCTCTTGCCCCGCTTCAGGCGGATGGATCCCGAGAGGATCGAGGGCGCGTCGCCCACGCCCCACTCGTCCACGACCAGCTTGTTGTCGATCCAGACGCGGTAGCCGTTCTCGCTGGAGAAGCGGAAGCGATACTCGCCGGTTTCCGGGGCCACCAGCGTGCCCGTCCAGCGTGCGGAGCTTTCGCGGTCGCCGCTCCACTCCACCCGTGCGTTGGTCGCGGCTTCCGTGGCGTTCGGCGCCCCCTGCAAGTCGCGGTTGGCGTAATGCTGGACTCGGAGCCCCCGGAAAGCCGTGTCCGGCACCGGCGCTTCTGCCGGCCCAATGAGGCCGACGCCCTGCGCATGGAGGATCCGCGCGTTGGGATAGCGCGCGCGGATGCCGTCGAGCACCGTCACCGGCCGGGACGGCGTGCCGTAGTAATTGCCCACCAGCGTATCGAAGCTGTCGGCGTTGGGCCCGATGACGGCGATCGTGCGCGGCGCGCTCTTGAACGGCAGCAGGTTGCCCTGGTTCTTCAGCAGCACCATCGACGCCTCGGCCATCTCGCGCGACTTGGCGCGATGCGCGGGCGTGTCGTAGTCCTTCGCCGTGATGGCCGGGAACGGCAGCTGCGGGTCGAACAGGCCGAGCCGGATGCGCGCCTCGAACAGGCGCTGGAGCGACCGATCCACGGTCGCCTCGCTCATATGCCCCGCCCTGACGGCCGCGACGATGTTCTCCGGATCGGTCGTCATGCCGTTGCGATAGTCGCCGCAGATCAGGTCCATGCCGTTCTCGAAGCCGGCTGCGACACCTTCCGGAGCGGTGTTGGTGTAGTGCAGCGCGTCCTTGCGATAGATGTTCGCCGCTGCCCCGCAGTCGGAGACCACATAGCCCTGAAAGCCCCAGTCGCGACGCAGATACTGTTGCTGCAGCACCGCGTTGGCACAGCCCGGCACGCCCCAGACCGCATTGTACACGCACATGATGGAAGCGACCTTGCCCTCCGTCACCGTGGTGCGAAACGCCGGCAGATAGGTGTCCTCCAGATCGTGGAGGCTCGGGTACACGTCTTCGCGGTGGCGGTTGCTTTCCGGGCCGGAATGGACCGCGAAATGCTTCGAGGTAGCGATCGTCTTGAAGTACTTCAGATCGTCCCCCTGCAGGCCTCGGATGAAGGCGGTGCCGATCTGGCCCGTCAGATAGGGATCCTCGCCGTAGGTCTCCTGCCCGCGTCCCCAGCGCGGATCACGGAAGATGTTGAGGTTGGGGGACCACACGGTAAGCCCGCGATAGAAGTCGCTCCCGCCATCGGGATGGCGCCGCTCGAGATATTTGGCGCGGAACTCGGTAGAGATCACGTCGGCGGTATCCCGCATCCGATCGACGTCCCATGTCGCCGCCATGCCGATGGCTTGCGGAAACACCGTTGCGATGCCGGCGCGCGCCACGCCATGCAGCCCCTCGTTCCACCAGTTGTACTTGGGGATGCCCAGTCGGGGCAAAGCAGGCGCGTCGTGGCCGAGTTGGAGCGCCTTTTCCTCAAGGCTCATCCTGGAGACGAGATCGCGGGCGCGTTCGGCAGGGGGCAGCTGCGGATTCCGATAGCGGAGCTCCGAAGGCGCGGACTGCGCGGTGGCCACGCTGATTGGCGCAACCGACGACAGCAATAGAAGTCCCATCAGCAACGTGCGAGCCACGCGACACCTCCCCAGTTTTTCTGTTTGGATCAAACTGTGCACATCGACGGGAGGCGGTCAACGAAATTGGTAACGCTATCTTGGCCTGCCTCTGCGCTTCCGAACGCAACGCGGCCGGCTGTCTCTGAAGAGATTCTGAGTCCGCCTTGAGCCGCAAGCGCATAAACTACCTTGCTCCTGACACCGGTTTCCAATAGCCATGCCTGCGAAATGCTGAGGATGTTCTGTCGATGAGCGGGGAAGAGGCGATCGCACGGGCCTTTGTGGAGGCTCGGCGTGTGGGTGCGGCGCTTCCCACCTATCCGGGCGCGCGTCCGACCTCGCTAACCACGGCCTATGGCGTGCAGGACCATGCGATCTCCTTGCGTGGCGGTGCCGTCGCCGGGTGGAAGGTGGGCCGCGTGCCGGCGCCCCACAGCGACACGTTGGGCGTGCCGCGGCTCGCTGGGCCGATCTTTGCCGACCAGATCCAGAACGCCGGCGACGATCCGGTGGCGCTGCCGGTGATCGCGGGCGGCTTTGCCGCGGTGGAAGCCGAATATCTGCTGCGCATCGGCCGTTCGCCACGCCCGGGTACGCAGCGGATCTCACTGGAGGAAGTCGTCGAGCTGGTCGACGCGGTGCATGTCGGGTTCGAGATCGCGAGTTCGCCCTATGCGGGGATTAATGCGGACGGACCGCTGGTCACGATCAGCGACTTCGGCAATCATAACGCATTGCTGATCGGCGCGCCGGTGGCGGACTGGTCGAGCCGGGCCTTTGAGGACTGGCAGGTTGCGACCTTCGTCGACGGCACCTGCGTCGGTGAGGCGAGCGCGCGCACCATGCTCGATGGCCCGTTCGGCGCCGTCGCGTTCCTGGTCGAGAGTCTGGCTGCGCGCGGCCGGACGCTGGAGCCGGGGCAATGGGTCTCATCAGGCGCGGTGACCGGCGTCCACCAGGTGGCGGTCGGGGCGCGGGTCGAGGCGCGGTTTGGAACACTTCGGGTGAGCGGCACGATAGAGGCCGCCGCCCGGCAGGAGAGTATGTCGGAGACGAAGCATGGAGAACGGACGGGCTGATCCGATTGCAGGCGCGGTAGCGCGGGCGGGTCGCTATCGTTGGGGGATCGTCGCGCTCCTGTTTACGGCGACGGTGATCAACTACGTCGATCGGCAGATGATCGGCGTGCTCAAGCCGACGCTGTCGGCGGACCTCGGCTGGAGCGAGACCGACTTCGCCGACGTCATCTTCTTTTTCCAGTTCGCCTATGCGATCGGCTACCTCGGCTTCGGCCGGATCATGGACGTGATCGGCGCGCGCTTCGGCTATGCCATCGCCTTCGTCATCTGGCAGATCGCACACATCGCCCATGGCGGCGCGTACAGCGTCACCCAGTTCGCCATGGCACGCTTCGGCCTGGGTTTAGGCGAATCTGGCAATTTCCCCGCGAGCATCAAGGCGGTCACCGAGTGGTTCCCGGCGCGCGAACGGGCACTGGCGATCGGCGTGTTCAACGCCGGCGCCAACGTCGGCGCGATCATCACGCCGCTGGTGGTTCCGATCATCACCGTCACCTATGGCTGGCGTGCGGCGTTCATCATCACCGGCTTGGTCAGCCTGCTGTG
Source organism: Sphingomonas sp. JUb134 (assembly GCF_004341505.2). Classification (NCBI taxonomy): domain Bacteria; kingdom Pseudomonadati; phylum Pseudomonadota; class Alphaproteobacteria; order Sphingomonadales; family Sphingomonadaceae; genus Sphingomonas; species Sphingomonas sp. JUb134. The sequence goes on along the minus strand of NZ_SLYP02000003.1, from coordinate 178,605 downwards.
GCTGGTCGCCTGGCTGATGATGTATCGACGCCCCAGCGAGCATCCCAAGGTAACCAACGAGGAGCGCGCCTGGATCGAGCAGGATCCCGCCGATCCGGTGACGGCGATCCCGTGGAAGCGGCTGATCCGCGTGCGCGAAACCTGGGCCTATGCGCTGGGCAAGTTCTTCATCGACCCGATCTGGTGGTTCTTCCTGTTCTGGCTGCCGGGCTATCTGGGCGAACGCTATGACCTGGACCTGCTGAGCTTCGGGCCGCCGCTGGTCGCCATCTATCTGCTGTCCGATCTGGGCAGCGTCGCGGGCGGCTGGTTGTCGGGGCGGTTCATCAACGCGGGCAAGAGCGTCAACTACGCGCGCAAGATGACGATGTTCATCTGCGCCTGCGCGGTGGTGCCGGTGTTCTTTGCCCAGTCGATCGACAACCTGTGGCTGGCGGTGCTGGTGATCGGCGTTGCGACCGCGGCGCACCAGGCGTTCTCGGCCAACCTCTACACCCTCCCGTCCGACCTGTTCCCGCGTGCGGCGGTGGGTTCGGTCGTCGGCATCGGCGGCACTGTGGGCGCAATCGGCGGCATGCTGATGGCCAAGTACGCAGGCTATGTCCTCGACAGCATCGGCAGCTATGTGCCGCTGTTCGCGGTGGCGGGCTCGGCCTATTTCCTGGCGCTGCTGTGCGTCCACCTGCTGTCGCCCAAGCTGGTGCGCGCGCAGGAAGTCTGAAGGCAGGCGCGGGCGGCGCACGCACGCCGCCCGCTGCTGCACCCCCAAGCTGGAGAAGTGCGATGGGATTGAGCAGGCGCGACGCGCTGGGGACGGCGTTTGCCGGGGGTGCAGCGGCGATGCTGGGCGGAACGCCCGCACGGGCGGCGGGGACGCCGGCGGCGCCTGAGGCTTGCAAGGCGGGCACAGCGAGGGACTGGAAGCGCGGCTTCGACAACCAGCGGATCGCGGACCTGGGCGACGGGCGGTTCCTGAACCCACTGCTGGCCGGCGACCACCCCGATCCGGCCATCCTGAAGGATGGAGGGGACTATTACATGACGTTCTCCAGCTTCGACAGCTATCCGGGGCTGACGATCTGGCACAGCCGCGACCTGGTGAACTGGCAGCCGCGCAAGGCCGCGCTCAACCGCAACATCGGATCGGTGTGGGCGGTGAGCCTGGAAAGGCACAAGGGGCGGTATTTCCTCTACATCCCGGTGAAGGCCACGCCGAACGACATCTATGTCAGCTGGGCCGATCATATCGACGGGCCGTGGTCCGACCCGAAGTCGCTGGGGCTGCACGAGCATATCGACCCGTGCCATGCGGTGGCCGAGGATGGGTCACGCTGGCTGTTCCTGTCGGGCGGCGACCGCATCCGGCTGTCGGACGACGGGCTGTCGACCATAGGCAAGGTCGAGCATGTCTATGACCCCTGGCGCTATCCGGACGAGTGGGACGTCGAGAGCTTCTCGCCCGAGGGGCCCAAGATCGTGCGGCACGGCGGCTGGTATTACCAGATCACCGCGGTGGGCGGGACGGCGGGACCGCCCACCGGGCACATGGTGATCGTGGCACGATCACGCTCACTCCACGGGCCATGGGAGAATGATCCGGCCAATCCAGTGGTGCGAACCGAGGATGTGTCGGAACGCTGGTGGTCGCGCGGCCATGCGAGCCTGGTCGAGGCGCCGGACGGGAGCTGGTGGTCGGTGTACCACGGGTTCGAGAACGGGTTCTGGACGCTGGGGCGGCAGGCGCTGCTGGACCCGATCGAATGGACCGCCGATGGCTGGTTCCGGATGAAGGGCGGCGACCTGTCGCAGCCCATCGCCAAGCCCAGGGGCGGCGCGGCGCTGCCGCATGGGCAGCCGCTGTCGGATGACTTCCGGACCCTGCAGCTGGGGGCGAAGTGGAACTTCTTTCAGCCCGGACCGAACGAGGCCGCTCGGGCGCGCGTGGAGAATGGCACGCTGGTGTTGAAGGCAACCGGCAAGGCACCGAGCGATTCCTCGCCGCTGATGCTGATCGCGGGGGACCGGGCGTATCAGTTCGAATGCACGATCGAGATCGCAGCCGGCGGGACCGCGGGCCTGGTGCTGTTCTATGACGACAAGCTCTATTGCGGGCTGGGCTTCGACGAGACCCGGTTCGTGACGCACCAGTACGGCATCGAGCGCGGGCGGCCGGCGAACCCCTATGGCCGGCGCCTGCGGATGCGGGTGGCGAACAAGGAGCACATCGTGGCCATCCACCTGAGCGGCGATAACGGGCGGACGTGGAAGCGCTTCGACCGCGGAATGGAGGTCTCTGGGTACCACCATAATGTGCGGGGCGGGTTCCTGATGCTGCGGCCGGGCTTGTATTCGGCCGGGGCGGGCGAGGCTCGGTTCCGGGACTTCCGGTACCGGGCGTTGTAGGGGACGGAACCGGGTTCCGGCGGGCGCGGGAGCTCGGTGAGGGCTAGAAGCGGGCGACTCTTCTTCTTGTACCCTGGCGGAGGCCGGGGTCCAGTTGCGGTGCCGAGGCGATAGGTGCGCGTTCTTCCGGGGCCTTCCCTACTGGGCCCCGACCTTCGCCGGGGCACGGAGTGGTTCAGGCCAGGCGCTTCCAGTCACCATACACTTCGGTGCGCATGCGGCCGTGGCGGAGCATGGCCTGGTGGAACATCACCCGCCGCGCCGCCGGTACGCGAGCGGCGGTGTCGGCGAGATCCAGCCAGGCCATGGCCTCCGAGGCCCGGGTAGCGGGTTCCTTGGCGATGCGGGGCAGGTCGATCTCGAACGGGGCGAAATAGCCGGGCTCGCCCTGCCAGGCGATCAGTTGTGCACGGGCCTGGTCGATGCTCCATCCGTCGAGGTGGATGCCCAGATCCGCGAGGCCGCGGGTGACGCGGAACAGCAGCCAGTGGCTGTGGCCGAGTTCGCCGAGCGGGTCGCCCTTGTAGACGCCATCGGCGGCGGCGAGCTGTTCGGCATACATCCCCCAGGCTTCGGCATAGGAGGGGGCGTAGCGCCGGCGCAGCGGGTGCGGGTCGGCAAGCACCTCCATCGGCATCTGCGTCATGTGGCCGGGGAGCAGCTCGTGGTGGACGGCGCCCCTCAGGCTCCAGCTGGGGCGGCGGGCGATGTCCTTGAGGTCGACGACATAGGCGCCGGGCTTCTGCGGGGTCGGCAGTTCGCGATAGCCGCCGCGGCCGGCGGCGAGCTCGGCCGCTGAGAGGCGGCGGGCGGTGACGTCGAGGCAGAAGGGCGGGACGGGGCCGAGCAAGGCGGGCACGCGCGCGCGGGCGGCGTCGAGCACGCGGTTCATGTCGGCGACGGCCTGGTCACGGCCGGCGTCGCTGTCGGGATAGTGCCATTGCGGGTCGGCGAAGAGGGCGCGGTAGCGTTCGCCGACCGACCCCTGGGTGCGGCCGAGGCCGCGGAACAAGCGGTCGGCGCGGGCGGTGAGGCGGTCGAGCTCGAGCGTCAGGCGACGGCGGGTGCGGGCGGGGGTGACGTTGGTGCCGCTGCGTTGCTGGAGGAGGAGGGTGTAGCGCTCGGCGCCGGTGGCAGTGGCGAGTTTCGCGTCGATCGCGAGCCCCGCGCGGGCGGTGAGCAGGTCGAGGCGCTGGCCCGGCGGGAGCGCCCTGGCATCGAAGCTCGCGAGGTGCGCGGGGTCGCCGTCCTTCTCGGCCGCATCCAGCGCGGCGCGCAGGTCGTTGCGGCCCCCCAGCGCGAACGCCGGGGTGGCGAGGATGCCGAGGCCAGCCAGGACAGCGCGCCGCGTCGCCTTCATCGCCGAACGAGCTCGGCGAGGGGGACCTGGTTGTTCTGGCGCGTCACCTCCGGCGCGTCGCCCGGGAGCGCGACGCGGACCGAAAGGGTGGCGGGATCGACCCCGCCGGGGATGCTCAGGCGCACGGTCGCGGTCTTGGGGCTCAGGTCGGTGGGGGCGGCGAGTGCCGGTACCGCCGCGTGGGCAACTTCACGGCCGGTGGCGTCCACCAGCGTCACCGCGCCGCCGACCACAGGTTGCGAACCGAGGCTGTGGACCGTCACCGATACGCGGCGGCCCTGCACGGTGACGTCGTCGATACCGATGCCCAGGTCGGAGCGCTGCTCGACCGGGCTGCTCGCCTGGCTGAGGGTGAAGTCGAGCACGGTGGTGGTGCCGGGGGCAAAGGTCACTTCCGTCGAGGCGCTGCGCTCCAGGGTGAGCTGGCGCGTGTCGATGGGGGTGAGGGTGGTGCCGCCGTCGCTGCTGGTGGCGGCCTTCATCGTCCAGGTGCCGCCGGTCACGGTCCACCCGGTCATGGTCGCGCGCTGGGGCTGGCTGGTGGTGTTGTAGGCGATGACGCGGAAGGCGTCGGGCCTTGGGTTGGGAACGAGGATCGCGACCTGGGTTGCGGCCTCGGGCTGGTCGAAGCGCCAGCTGACCGTGTTGCCGGGCCAGGTCTGGTTGCGGCGCAGCGCGATGCCGCCCAGGCGCTCGCGCTGGAGGATCTCGTTGGGCTGGTCGACGCGGTCGGACCACCAGTGCCCTTCCGTGTACATGTACATGTGCTGCGCCTTGTCGGCGATGGCGTCGGCGTGGAGGCGTTCGAGCCAGCTGCGGTCGCCGGTCGCCGCCCAGGCGCTGTAGAGCGGGAAGGGATCGCCCGAGGCCTCCGCCTTAGCCGGGGCGGTCGCGAGGAGCTGGCCGCCCATCGGGAGGGCTTGGAAGGCGTTCTCGTTGAACTCCGCGAGTGCGGCGAGCCCAGCTTTTGCGAGGCGCGTCTCGATCGGGCGGAGGTATTTGGCGTCACCGGTAAAGCGCCACGATGCCCAGGCGGACTGGAGCGGGACGGTGGCGCCGCCGCCGTCGCCGACGCGCGTCGCATCCGTCCGCCAATTGATCTCGTTGGGATAGCTCCAGTTGCCGTCGGGGCCTTGGGTGCCATGTGCCATCAGCCCATCGACGACGCCGGTAACGAGCCCGCGCGCTGCCGGGTTGGCGTTGTAGAGGCCGAGCAGGATCGGGCCGTGGAGGACGGTGAAGCTGTAGGGCTTCTGCCACTCGAACGCGCCCTCGCGATAGACCTTGCGGGCGCCGTACCAGTTCGAGGAGAAATGGAGGTGCCCGGCCGGATTGCGGGTGATGATGCCGCCGAGCGCCTTGGTGGTGGCCATGATCCGCTCGACGGTGCGCGGCTCGCCCCAGTTGAGGTAGAGGCGTTCGGCGTCGGCGTTGAGGCCTTCCTCATAGGCGTGGAGCTCGTCGGTGGTGAGGACGCCCAGACCGTTCTCGATCATGCCGTTCTTGTAGACGGCCTCGTCCAGCGCGCGCAGCGACGCGTTGATCTTGTCCGGGTCGACACCCATCAGCGCGAGGCCGGGCCATTGCTGGGTGAGGTCGGTGTCGTCGGAGATGCCGCCGCCGAAGTCGCCATAGGGGACCTGGCGCTCGTCGATCCACCAGTTCACGAAATGGCGGGCGAGCTTCAAATCCTCGAGCTGGCGGAACGCCCAGAGCGGCACGCCGGCGGGCGGCTGCGGCTGGGTGAAGGCCGGCATGTTTTCGGGGCGGTAGTTGATGTCCGCCCAGTAGCGGCGCGCCTCCGCATGGTCGGGGTCGACGCGCAGCAAATCGGAGATGTCGGCAAAGACGCGGCGGTAGAGGCCGGCATTCTTGGACGCGGTGTGCTCCTCGACCAGGAAGCCCCAATTGTCCCTCACCTGGTTGAAGCGGTCGGCGACATGCTCCTTGGTGGCCTCTGCGCGGTCCTTGAAGACGAGGCGCAGCTTGGCGCCGTTGAGCGCATCGGCGTTGAAGTCCGGCGCAGCGGACGCGATCGTCAGGAAGAGGCTGTCGTTGTTGAGGATGCGGTCGCGCAGATCCAGCCAGAGGGTGCGCGCCTCGCCGGGGCGGACCGAGACCTGCACGTCGATCATCTGGCGATCCGGCCAGATCGGATCGTGCACGACGATGCTGAGCGGAATCAGGCCCTTGGCGTCCGGTTTAAGCTGCATCGCGGGCAGGTCGATGGCGATACCGTCGAGACCGGCGTGGAGGTTCTGCCAGCCATAGTCCCAGGCGCGGGCGAGCGGCCTGTCCGGAAAGGCGTCGCCGAAATTGGAGGGGACCAGCAGGTGGACGATCGGGCGCGCGTCGGCGCGGCGGACGGCGGCGCCGCTCTCGGCCGAGCTACCGGCGCCGACCGCGGTCTTGATGCCGCCCGCCGGCATGGCGACGGCGGTGGCCTGCTCGTCGGGCGCATAGCGGCCCGCGACATAGGCGTTGAGCGCGGAGAGGGCGGGGAGCTGCGACGACGCCTTGGCATCGACGACATAATCGAGGCTGAACAGGCCCTTGGGCGGCGTTCCTGCCGTGACGTTATAGGCCCAGATCTCCTGGATCGGCTGTTCCTGCATCACATTGGTGAAGCGCAGGCGGCCTCCGGTCTTCGCCACAAAGCTGTCGCTGGTGCGGACCACGCCCTGGGGACGCTTGGCGAGGGTCGCATAGTCGCCGCCCTCGGGCGCATAGGCGAGCGTGCCATAAGCGGCGCCGCGGATGGCGACGCGGTTGAAGCGCTCACCGGCGGGAACGGCGAGGTCGTAGGTCTTGCCGCCCTCGACATAGACGTTCCAGTCGGGGAGTTCGAAATAGTCGTCGCGGCCGGGGAGCTTGGAGCGGTTGTAGACGCCCGGCCAGGTGGTCTCCGGGATGCCGTCGCCGCCCTTCCACATCCACTGTTTCAGGTCCTTGGCGTCGGCGAACTCGACCTTGCGGATGGTGGTTGCGGCGTCGGCAAGGACGGGCGGGCTCTGGCGGTCCCAGCCATAGCGGTGGAGCCACGCCGTGCGGCGGGCGGCGGTATCGTCGGCCGGGGGTGCGGCGGGCTCCTGTTTGCCGGCGAGCGCGCTCACGCCGGTGGCACCGAGCATGCGGTCATAGACGCGCAGGTCGTCCACGTCGGAACCGCGCATGAAATTATAGCGGCTCTGCACCTGGTGGGGCGAGATCACGCGGCCGGCGAGGCCGAACTGGTCGAGACCGGAATCGAGGTCGGCCACCTGCCGCTTGGCGGCGACTTCGCGCCCGTCGACATAGAGGCGCACGCCCACCGTCTCGTCCCAGGCGAAGGCGAGGTGGTGCCACGCATTGGGGTCCGGGATCTCCGGAATGGTGTAGGAGACGCGGATCCGCGCGAGATTAGCGTCGGTGACAAAGGCGTCGAAGCCGTGGCCGTTCCAGTCGATGCGCAGGAACGCCATGTCCCAGCTGGTGTGATCGGCAAATCCGGTGCGGAAGATCACGAAGGGGACGTCGTTCAGGGGATCGCGCGCACGCCACCAAAAGGCGAGGGTACCGCGTTCGGCGCGCATGTTGCCGGGCGCCTTCCACGCGACATAGCCGGCGTCCGACCAGCGCGCGGCGCCGCCGATGGCGCCATCGGCGACGGTGCTCATGCCGCTGCGGAAATTGGGCACCGGGTCGCCGGCTGCGTGCTCGGCGGTGAAGCCGGTGTCCAGAGTGGCGTGGAAGATCAGGCTCTGGTCGGCGGCGGGCGCGGCAGTGGCGGGTGCCTGAGTCTGGGCGGCGGCCGGGGCGGCGAGGACGGCGACGGCGAGGGCCAGCGCGGAAACGGGGGAACGGGTCATTCTCTCTCCTCGGGCCGGCGGAGGTGCGGGGTGGTCCCCGTCTGTTTGGCCGGTGGCGGGCATTGGGTGTGCGGTCGACGGCTAGGGCAGGAGGCGGAAGGCGGCAGCTGGACTTGTACCCCGGCGGAGGCCGGGGTCCAGTTGGGAAGGCCCCCGAGAGGCGAGCCCCAACCCCACCCGCACCGCAACTGTACCCCGGCCGTCACCGGGGTACGGCAGCATGGCGTGGTTGGGGATCGTCACCGCGCCACGATGGTGCAGGCGGTGGCGAGGCGATTGTCGAAGCGGACGTCGACGCGCGCGCCGAGCGACACCTGGTGGACGCCGGTGACGGCCCCGGACGAGATCCAGTCGCCCGGCTGGAGCGCGATGCCGCGGGCGGCGAGCAGCTCGAACAGGAAACGCGCCGCGCCGAAGGGTCCGTCAAGCATGGCGGCGGCGGTGGCGGCGCCGATCGGGGCGCCGTCGATGGTGAGCTCGACCGGCCAGTCCGTGATGTTGGCGTCGCGCCAGTTGTCGATCGCCGGGCCGATCACCAGGCCGTTGTTGTTGCCATAGTCGGAGATGGTGACGGTAGCACCGAGCGCGTTGATGCCGGGAAAGGGAGAGCTGGCGATCTCGATGCCGGCGTGGACGGCGTCGATCAGGTCGATCGCCTCCTCCATCGTATAGTGGAGCTTTGCGGGATCGGGCGCGGTGCCCACGCGCAGCAGGAACTCGGCCTCGGCTGCGGCGAAGCCGCCGCGGAATACCGGCATGGCGACCGGCGTTCCGGCGCCCGCGGCGGTGACGATCTGGTCGGCAAAGATCGGGCCGGCGAGGCGGTTCACGCCCTCGATCGGCGGGTCGATCTTGCCGACCTTCCACCCCGCGACGCGGCGGCCGTCGAGCGCGAGGGCGCGGTCCTGCACCGCATAGGCCTCTGCCAGCGCAGCGGGGATGGTGCCGGGATAGTCGACGATCGCCATGCCCTCACGGCGCGCTCGCACGAAGGTATCGGCGATGCGTTCGATATTCTGCTGCAATACGGTCGCCACCTGGAGCTCCTCCAATCCAAATCTGATAGCGGTGTCAGCGACACCGGTTCGCGTTCAGCCGAAGCCGTGGGTCTTGGCCCAGCGCGCGAACAGTTCGGGCCAGATCCCCGCCGGCTTGCCCGCCGCACCGCGGATGCCGAAGCCGTGGCCGCCCTCGGTAAACAGGTGCGTCTCGACCGGTACGCCCGCGCGCTTGAGAGCGGCGCGCAGCGCGAGGCTGTTTTCGACCGGCACCGTCGCGTCATCCTCGGCATGGACCAGGAAGCAGGGCGGGGTGGTGGCACGGACGCTGTCCTCGGGGCTGTGCGCAGCTTCGAGCGCCGGCGTGGGGTGGGTGCCAAGCAGCTGCGTGCGCGATCCGCCGTGGGCGACGGGGAGGCGCATCGACTGCACGGCGTAGATGGGGGCGGCAATGTCGGGACGGGCGCTCAGCCGGTCCGCGGCATCCACCGGCGCATAGACGCGCGCGTGGTATCGGGTGGCGAGGTCGCCGCAGACGTGGCCGCCGGCGGAAAAGCCCATCGCGGCGACGCGATCCGGACGGATGCCGTAGCTCTGCGCACGCGAGCGGATGAGGCGTATCGCCCGTTGGCTGTCCTGGAGCGGGGTGTCGGGACCCGCCGCCCAACCATCGCCTGGCAGGCGGTAGAAGAGCACGAACACGGTCCACCCCCGCTCTGCGAGCCACCGGCCGATCTCGAAGCCCTCCTTGTCGAGGACGACGCGGACATAGCCGCCGCCGGGCGCGACCATCAGCGCCGATCCGTTGGGCTTGCGCGGGCGGAACACGACGAGGCGCGGCCGGTGGGTGCCGGTCACGGCGCGGTCGGAAAGGGCGGGATCCTTGCTGCGTTCCTCGATCCGCTCGACCGGCAGCGTGGCAGGGGCGCCGGGAGCGCCGTTCGGCCACAGCTCGAGAATCTCAGTGGGATCGGGGGACGTGCCACGGGCCGGCGGGGTGGGTTGCTGGGCCCGCGCGGAGCCTGCGGCGGCCGCGGCCATCACGGAGCCGAGCGCGGCCAGCGTCTGTCGCCGATCGATCATGCAGAATTCCCGCGGAAGAAAAGAAGGGCGCCCCAAGGGAGGAGAGCGGGGCGCCCGGGACGACCTACATCTTGAACCGGCCGCCGATCAGGAATGTCCGCCCGAAGTGGTTGGACTCGTAGTTGCGCTTTGCGTCGATATCGACCCACCGATCGCGATATTCGTCGGTCAGGTTGGTGCCTTCCAGCGACAGTTCGAAGCTCGGCGTGACCTTGTAGCGCAGCGATGCGTCGACGTTGACCGTCTCGTCATAGCCTTCGAACAGGTTGCCGGTCGCCGAGGCGCCGTCGATGTACGGGCTGCGATAGCTGACCGACGCGCGCGCGGAGAACTTCGCATCCTCATAGTAGAGCGTGCCGTTGTAGGCGCGCTTCGACAGGCCGTAGAGCGTCGCGTCCCGGGTGGTGTTGGGAAGCGCGCCGAGGGTGCCGCCGGGGATGGGTGCGCCGGTCGGGCTGACGCCAGGCTGGATCACCTCGGTCGCCGGACCACCCTGCGAGTAGCTGGCGCTGGAGTCGACGAAGGTGGCGTTGGCGAGGAAGCCGAAGTTCTTGAGGAAGCCCGGCAGGAAGGTGAAGCTCGCCTGGAGCGAGATTTCCATGCCCTTCAGCGACGCGCCTTCGCCGTTCACCGGGCCGCTGATCTGCCACAGCTGGCCTTCCGGCGCCTGGGCGGCCGGCGAGCTCGCCGGGATCACGCTGAGCGGCAGGCCCGTCGACGCGAAGGTGCCGCTGCGGGTGCCGGAGACCGGGAAGCTGGCGATGTTCTTCTTGAACAGCGCGACCGAGAACAGCGACTGGGGCGCGAAATAATATTCGGCCGACAGATCGAAGGAGGTGGCGCGGAACGGATCGAGCTGCGGATTGCCGAAGTTGACGCGGTAGTTGAAGCCGTCGACCGAGCCTCCGGGCGTCAGGCTGCCCAGCGAAGGCCGGGTGATGACCTTCGAAATGGCGCCGCGCAGGACGATGTCCTCATGCGGGAACAGCGCGACGTTGATCGCCGGCAGCCAGTCGTCATAGCTGCGCTCGACGGTCACTGGCGTGTTGGTGGTGACGCCGCCCGCAGTAGCCGAGGTCAGGCCGGTCGACTTCTGCGCGGTGTGTGCATAGCGCATGCCAGCGTTGGCCGCGTAGCGGAGGCCGAACAGGTCGCCTTCCATGTCGAACTGGACATAGCCGCCGGTCACTTCCTCGGAGACGCTGCGGGTGTCCCCGACCAGCACATTGGCGGTGCGATCATAGAGGCCGGTGTAGTTCGCCGCTGCATCGATGTTCGGGATCAGGAACTCGGTGGTGGTGCCGCCGGGCTGACCGGCCTTGCCCAGGTTGAACAGCTCGCCGAGGTTTCCTGCCGGGAAGCCGTACACCGCCGTCGGGCCGATGTTGCTGTTGGGCGTGCAGGTGATGGTGCCGAGCACCACGTCGGTGCCGCCGGCATTCGGACAGACCACCGCATCGCGCGAGAAGCCCTGGGTATCGAACGAGAAGCGGCGGTACATCGCCCCCGACTTGATCTTCAGCCCCTCCGTCACGTCCCACTCGGTGCGCAGCTGGACGGTGCGGAAGTCGTTGACCGTCTTGGACGGGCGGTCACGGATTTCCGAGAGCTGGAAGTTGGCCGGATCGGTGACGCTGGTGCCGAAGCTGATCACCGGGCGCTTCATGTTGGTATAGTCGTAGCTGAAGCCCTGCGCGTCGCGATCGTCGAACACGAAGGTGGTCTCGACCGGGATGGTGGCGTTGGATTTGGAATAGCCGCCCATCAGCGTAAACCGGAACGTGTCGCTGACATCCTGATCCCAGCTGCCGCCGATCTGGTAGAATTCGGTCTGCGACTCGCGAAGATAATGCTCGGTGCGCACCCAGGCGTCGTCGATCGTTGCGGAAATCAGGTTGTTGTTGTCGTCGATCGTATAGTCGCGGACGTTCATCTGGCGCTCGTTGGAGCGCAGCAGCACTTCGCCCCACTTCTCCTCGCGAGTTTCCTTGAAGCGCGAATAGAGCGCGTCGATCGAGACCTTGGTTGCGTCGGTCGGCGCCCACTGGACGCTGCCGGTCAGGCCCAGGCGCTCTCGATCATGACGGACCGAGCCGTAGCGCGGGATGCGCGGGTGGAAGGCGAGCGCGACCTGGTCGCAGACGCCGCCCGGGGTGCCGACATAGGTGCCGCCCCGGTTCGGCTGCGAGAAGCAGGGGGTGCCGTCGACCGAATCGAACACGCCCTGGGCCCAACGCACGGTGTTGTTGCCGAGTTCGAAATTGTTGGTGCTCTGGTACGCACCCGAGATCGCGACGCCGAAGGTACCGGCGTCGTTCTTGTACGAGAGCAGGCCGGCGAGACGCGGGCCCCAGTTCTCCGAAAGATCGTTGTACGACGCCTGCCCCGAGGCCACGAAGGTGACGCCGGTCTTGCCGGCCAGCGGGTTGCCCGTGTTGAGATCGACCACGGCGCCGAGCGACCCTTCGTCGAGCGACGCCTCCGCGGTCTTGTGGACGACGATCGAGTTGAAGAGCTCCGACGCGAACACGTTGAAGTCGAAGGCGCGGTCACGGTTGGAACTGGCGCCGTCGGTGGAGGTGGCGACCGTCTCGAGCCCATTGACGCGGACGCGAGTGAACTGGGCGCCGAGACCGCGCACGGTGATCGCGCGGCCTTCGCCGGCATCGCGCTGGATCGAGATGCCGGGGATGCGCTGCAGCGACTCGGCGAGGTTCTGGTCGGGGAACTTGGCGATGTCTTCCGCCACGATCGCATCGACCGAGGAGACGGTGTTGCGTTTCAGCGCGATCGCGGCGCCTAGCGACTGGCGAAAGCCGGTGACGACGATGTCGCCTCCCGTGTCTGCTTCGGGCGATGCGACCTGGGCAGCGGGGTCGGGCGTGGCCTGATCGACCGGCACGATCGCGGTCTGGGCTGGCGACGGATCCTGCTGCGCCGGGGTGCCGGGTGCGACCGTCTCCGGGACCTCGGCGGCTTGGGCGAGGGCCGCCTGCGGAAGCAGCAGTGCGGCGGACATCGCGCCGAGCGAAACGCCGGCCAGGCGCAACGATCCGCGGCACGTACGACGGGACATAGTCATGCGAAATCTCTCCCCTCACGGCCGACGTCTGGCATCGGCAACGATTCCTGACACGCTGTATCACGCACGGCTCGGTAGGGCGGGCGACAGGCCCGCGTCCGACATCCTCTCGATCCGACGCTTGTCTGGCGCGTCGTTCAACCGGCCTGTTCTGGTCTAGTAACCGGTGTCATAGACATGCGGCCGATCGGAACCGGTGTCAACCGTCTGCCACATGGTGGATTTCAGGTGCCCGGCTGGATGTAGGGAACGCGGGCGAACAGCTCCCGCTGCCAGCGGCGGGGGTCGTTCTCCACGCGCGAGTGGGTGTCGAAAACCATCGTACTGCGCGTCGCCAGATCGTAGCGCGGCCAGTGGGGCAACCCGGCATGGTTCGGGTCACCCGTCTTTGTGAAGGCGACGAAGCTCTCCTGGATGGCTGCCGAGGCGGTGCGCGCATCCGCGGCGGTGCCGGTCTGCGCCCCTTGGGCATCGAGCGTGCCGAACGCGAGCGGGATATCCATGGTGTGAAAGGCGCCCCGCCTGGGATCGGTGCGCGAGCCGAAGTCGAGCTGATAGACCCAGCCCGGGACGCCGGCACGCGCGCGTTCCTCCGCCTCGATCACCTGGCCGCGCCAGCTGCGCCCGCAGGTGGTGGCGTCGTAGAAGACCTGGGTGGGCGTCCAGTCCGGGAAACGCCCACGATATTGCGCGACGACCCATTCGGGCAGAATGTCGATGCGCAGCTCGGGTGCGATGCGATCGGCGACATTGTCCCAGGTGAGCCCCTGCACCTTGGGACTGTCCGGGCTGAGGAAGGCGCGGGTCTCGTCATGCGTGTTGCCGAGCAGCATCGGGATGGCGAGGCCCTGCGGATGGGCGCCGGGCCAGAAGGGGTGGCGGGTCAGCCACCTCATGTCGAGCACCGGGCCGAAATAGACGCCGCCGCCCAGAATTGGGTCGGTCGCGTCGAGGGCGTCCACGAGCCGTTCGGTAGGCATCGCCAGCAGCGGCTCAAGATTGGTTTCCGTCACGCCGAGCCGCTGCAGATAGGCGCGGGTGCGGGCAGTGGCGTTCAGCGGCCCAGAGGCGGTGACCTGCTGTCCGCTCATGGTTGCGGCGCGGTGGAACAGGCCCTTGGCCGCCGGCATCGCCATCATCGTGGCGATCTTGGCGCCGCCGCCGGACTGGCCGAATACCATCACGCAGTTCGGATCGCCCCCAAAGGCGGCGATGTTGTCGCGCACCCATTGCAGGGCGAGGATCAGGTCGAGCTGGCCGAGGTTGCCGCTGTCGGCGAAGCGCGGGTCGAGGCGCGCCAGGTAGAGATAGCCGAAGGCGTTGAGGCGGTGATTGACGGTCACCACCACCACGTCGCCGCGTGCGGCGAGATGATGGCCATGCGTCTGCGGATCGGTGACGCTGCCGTTCGAATAGGCGCCGCCGTGGATGTAGAGCATCACCGGCTTCTTGGCGGCGGCGCGCGGCTCTGCGGTCCAGATGTTGAGGAACAGGCAATCCTCGGACCGGGGCTCGCCACTTTCGGCCTTTTGCGGGCAGATCGGCCCGAAGCGCTGGGCGAGAACTCGGGTCCCGGGCTGGGCGACCGGCACGGCGGCGCGGAAGCGTTCGGCCCGGCCGTAGCGGATGCCGCGAAAGACGTGGACACCGCCCTCGCGGGTGCCGACGAAGTCGCCGGCGGGCGCGCGCACGGTGCCGGCCGGGGCGGCCTTTGCCGCGTTCACGGCCCACAGGGCCGCGCCGCTTGCCGCCACGCCGGTGAGGGCGCCGCGGCGGGTCCAGCCGTCAGCGGCGGACATCAAGCCCGCCTTGGAGATACGCGTCGAGATCGGCCTGGCGGAAGATGCTCGCGTCGCCCGGTAGCGAATGCTTCAGGGCGGTGAGAGCGAGGCCGGTGTGCGCGGCGGTGTCGAGATCGTCGCCGCGGCGCAGCGCGTGGAGCACGCCTGCCGCAAAGGCGTCGCCGCCGCCGATGCGGTCGACGATGCCGGCGAGCTCCATCTCCTCCGTCTGCGCGGCCCGATCGCGCGCGTCGATGCGCGCGGAGAGCCGGTGGAGGTCGACATGCTCGACATGGCGGGCGGTCGACGCGATCATCTGGAGCTTGGGGAAGGCGGCGAACGCGGCTTCGGCGGCCTCGCGCCGGCGCTCCTCGGCATTGCTCGAGAATGTGCGGTCGAGCAGCAGCGCGATGTCGAGGTGGTTGCCGAACATCAGGTCGGCATGGGAAACCAGCTCGGTGAGGATGGTGCGCGGATCGGAGTCCCAGCGCTCCCAGAGCTTGACGCGATAATTGCCGTCGAACGAGATGGCGATGCCACGCGCGGCCGCTGCGCGGACGGCGGCAAGCGCGCTCTCGGCGGGCACGGGGCCGAGCGCCGGGGTGATGCCCGACAGGTGGAGCCGGTCGACGCCGTCGAGCAGCGTGTCCCAATCCCAGGCTTCGGCTGGTGCCTCGGCAAAGGCCGAATGGGCGCGGTCGTAGATGACTTCGGTCGCGCGCATGCCCGCGCCTGAGGTGACGAAATACAGCCCCATGCGCTCGCCGCCGAGCTGGATGCCGCGCGTGTCCACGCCATACCCGCGCAGGGTGCTGATCGCGGCGCGGCCGAGATCGTTGTCGGGAAGGCGGCTCGCAAAGGCCACGTCGTGGCCGAGGCGGGCGAGCGCGGTCGCGACATTGGCCTCGGCGCCTGCGACCCACAGGTCGAGCTTGGGCGTCTGGAGCAGCAGTTCCCGTCCCGGCGGGGACATGCGGTACATGATTTCGCCAAAGGCGAGCAGGCGCTGCGTCGTCATCAGCGAGCCAGCCATCCGCCGTCGACGGCGAGGATGTGGCCCTGGACGTAGTCGGCGGCTCGGCTCGCGAGGAACACGGCGGCGCCGCCGAGATCGGAAGGATCGCCCCAACGTCCCGCAGGGATGCGATCGAGGATCGACTTGTTGCGGGCTTCGTCCGCCTGGAGTGCGGCGGTGTTGTTGGTCGCGATGTAGCCCGGTGCGATCGCGTTCACGTTGATGCCCTTGGCCGCCCATTCGTTGGCGAGCAGCTTGGTGAGGCCACCGATGCCCGACTTGGATGCGGTATAGCTCGGCACGCGAATGCCGCCCTGGAAGGTCAGCATCGAGGCGATGTTGATGACCTTGCCGCCGCCATTGGCGATCATGTGGCGGCCGGCCGCCTGGCAGAGGAAGAACACCGACTTGAGGTTGGTGTCGATCACCGCGTCCCAATCCTCCTCGGTGAAGTCGACCGCGTCGGCGCGGCGGATGATGCCGGCATTGTTGACGAGGATATGGAGGCCGCCGAGCTTTGCCACCGTCTCCTCGATCACGCGCCCGAGCGGCTCGATCGTGGAAAGATCCGCCGAGACGATCTCTGCCCTGCGGCCGAGCGCGCGCGCCTTGGCGACGGTGTCCTCGGCCGGGGTGCGGCCGACCGCAGCGATATCGGCGCCGGCTTCTGCAAGCGCGAGGGCGATCGCCTGGCCGATACCGGTGTTGGCGCCGGTGACGACCGCCACCTTGCCGGAAAGATCGAAGAAATTCGTCATTTGCAACTCCTCCCCTCCCTGGAAGGGAGGGGTCGGGGGTGGGTGCGCGTCGCGAAGCGGCGCGCTCTTGGCTGGCGGAGAGAGCCGAGCCTGGCGGCTCGGAACCCACCCCCAGCCCCTCCCTTCCAGGGAGGGGAGCATAGGAAGTTACGCCAGCTGGCAGATGTCCAGCACGTTCATGTCGGTATAGTCCTGGTTCTCGCCCGCCATCGCCCAGATGAAGGCATAGGCCTTGGTGCCCGCGCCCATGTGGATCGACCAGGGCGGCGAGATCACGACTTCTTCGTTGGCGGCGACGATGTGGCGCATCGCTTCGCCCTCACCCATGAAGTGCATGACGCGATCGGTGTCGGGATTGTCGAGTTCGAAGTAGCAATAGATCTCGCTGCGGCGCTCATGGATGTGCGGGGGCATGGTGTTCCACACGCTGCCAGGCTTGAGCACCGTCAGGCCCATCACCAGCTGCGCGCTGTCGCACACGCCGGGGATGACGAGCTGATAGATGGTGCGCTCGTTGGATTCCTCCAGGCTGCCGCGCTCCAGCGCCTTCGCGTCGGCGATGCCGAGCTTGCGGGTCTGGAATTCCTTGTGGGCGGGGCAGGACGCCAGATAATAGCGTGCGCCCTGACCGGCGAACACGACCTCCTTTGCCCCCATCGTGACGTAGAGGCAGTCCTTGTTGCCGAGCGTGAAGGTCTCGCCGTCGACGGTGACGATGCCTTCGGTCTTGCCGATGTTGACGATCGCGAGCTCGCGGCGCTCCAGGAAGGGATGGCCGGCGGCAGACGCGGGCTCCGTCTGAGCCGGCAGCTTCACGGGCTCGGCGCCTGGGGCGACCCCGCCGATCACGAAGCGGTCGGCATGGGTATAGTTGAGCACGCACTCACCCTCGCGGAACAGCCCCTGGATGAGATAGCGGTCGCGCAGTTCCTCGTTGGAGACGCACTCCATCATGTCGGGGTGGGTGGCGTAATAGGTGCGTTCGAACATGGTGGCTCCTCTTGGAACGTCAGGCGGCGCGGTGCGCAGCGGAAAGGCGGGCGAACGAGGGGGCGCCGAGCGCGTGGAGACAGCGGTACGCTTCGGACGGGCGTGCTGCAACGGGCGCGCGCGTGCCGGCCACCCCGGCGGACCGGATCCGACGATCACAAGCTTGGGCGGTTGATTGCGGCACCGGCCTCTCCCCTGCCTCTTGATGGGCATGCGCTTTGGTAAGCGGTGTCAGAAGGGGATGCAAGGTGCGTGAACGACGGCATGCTGACTGCCGTTCGTGGCACTTCACCCGGGTAAAGTGCCATTCGTGGTCAAAACATGGGTGGGGCCGCGCGGGGGATTCACATCGGAGCTGCTGTGTGCTTGGAATGTTCCCATGTTCCAGCCCGATCTCTTCACGGTCCCCGTGGCTCAAGAGCCGGCAGCGCCGGTGCCCGCCCGGTCCATGGACCTGCCTGCCGTCCTCGAACGCCTGTCCACCTTGTGCGAGCGCCCGCGCTACAGCTTCATGGTGCTGAACCTGATCGCCCAGGCGAGCGCGCAGACGGGTTCGGCCGGTCCCTTCGTGCGGGAAGGCAATCGTCGCGTGCCGGTGCGCGATTGGCTGTGCGACGCGCTGATGCCGGTGGCCCAGCGGGATCCGCGGCGGCGCGCGATCGCCGGCAGGGTACGTGCGGAGCTGCAGGCCAAGCGCGCCTTGCCCGCCGACCCGGCAGAGGCGGAGGCCGTGATCGAGAGCCAGGTGCGCAAGCGCGTACGTCAGTCGGGCCGTACCAACGTCAGTCGGGCGGTGTCGGAGCTCGTGCGCGCTGGGCTCGTCCGGCGACATTACGAGGGCTATCGCGTCGACCACCACAACCGCGGTGCACAGCGGCAGGCAGTGTATACGGTGACGGAGGAGGCCCGGCGCGCGCTCCGGCAGGGCTGAGGAGGCGCAGAGGTTCGCCGGTCGAGGGCGGCCTCGCCGCGGGCGTGTCACCACGTCACCCGCTCTGCTTCGTGCCTCCGCCCGGCAGTTTGAAGGCCTATGGTGACCCACAGGCCGACGAGCGCGCAAAAGGCCGCTGCGGCGAAGGGAAGGGCGTAGTTCGAGCGTGCGGCGATCGCGCCCGCGAGCGGACCTGCTGCACACAGCGCGGCATCGATGAACAATGCAAAGGTGCCGATCGCCGTTCCGCGACTTTGCGGCGGCACCTGTTCGATCACGATGACGCCCAGCGCGGGGAAGATCATCGCAAAGCCGAGCCCTGTGATCGCGGCACCGGCAACGGCCATCTGGGGGCTGGCGGACAGGTACAGAAGCGCCAGGCCCGCCGCTTCGACCGCGAGGAAGCGGGACGCGCTCCGCAGCCCGCTGCGGCTTTCGAGCCGTGCGGCAAAAAGCATCCGGGAGGCGACAAAACCGCCGCCAAAGGCGGAAAGGGCCATCCAGCCATCCGGCCATCCGGCCGCCGCAAAGAAGAGGGTGACGAATGCGGTCACCACTCCGAACCCGATCGTCGCCAGGGCGAGCACTGCCCCGAAGGGAAACACGCGCGCGAAAACGCTCCGTATTGGCATGCGAACCGCCTCTCGGGCGCGCATCGACGGCTGGACCAGCGCGAGTGCGCAGCCGGCGATGCCGATCGACGTCAGGGCCGCACCGAGCAGCACCAGACCGCCGCGTTCGCTGAGGACTACGCCCAGCGGGGCACCTGCCGCGATCGCTCCATAGGTGGCGATGCCGTTCCAGGAGATCATCCGCGCGGCCTGTGGCGCACCGATGCGGGCGATCCCCCATAGCATCGCGCTGGTGCTGACCAGGCTTTCGCCTGCTCCCAGCAGAAGCCGGCCGGCCAGCATCACGGCCAGTGCCGCGGCGGGTGAGGGGAACTGCAGGGCTACCACGGTGGCGATGCCCGCGCCTGCGCAGCACAGGAACCCCAGCACGACACCTCGGCGGGGACCTGAGCGATCGATCATCGGCCCCACCAGCAGGCGGCTGGCCACCGTCGCCAGATATTGGGCCGAGACAAGGAGCCCCCCGACCACCGGGCCGAACCCCAGATCCAGCGCCCAGCCCGGCAGCACTGCGAGGGGAAGCCCGACCGCCAGATAGGCAAGGGCGGTATAGCCGGCGCACAGGAGCATTCCCGGTCCGCGACATTCGCCGGTCACATCCCCGCCCCGGCTCACACCACAGCCGGACCGGGCCCGGTTTCCGCGCCGGCTTCGGCTTCGCCGATCCGCGGCAGGAGGAGATGGAGGATCAGGAGCGCGATCAGGTAGGCGCTGCTCGCCCAGACGAACACCGGCCAATAGGATCCGAAGGACTCCAGCGCGTGGCCCACATATTGGGCCATGATCATGCCGCCGATCGCCCCCGCAGCACCGCCGATCCCCATGACGGATGCGACAGAGCCGCGCGGCACCGTGTCCGACACCACGGCGTAGAGGTTGGAGGACCATCCCTGATGCGCCGCCGCGGCGAGACCCAGGATCGCGACGGCGCTCCAAAGATGGGAAGCGCCGGTGGCGAAGAGGATCGGGATTACGCACAGCGCACAGCCCAGCAGCGCGAGCTTACGCGCGGCGTTGACGCCGAACCCCCGCTTCATCAGTGCGGACGACAGCCAGCCGCCGCCGACACTGCCCGCGTCGGCCAGCAGATAGATTGCGATCAGCGGGGGGCCGAACGTCTTCAGATCGAGCTGATATTGCTTCGACAGAAAGTCCGGCAGCCAGAACAGGAACAGATACCAGACCGGATCGGTCAGGAACTTGGCGATGGCGAAGGCCCAGGTCGGACGCTGCCCGAAGAGGCGGCGCCAAGGCACGCGGGCCTGCGGCTCTGTGGCGGCGTCGGCTTCGATGTAGGCGAGCTCGGATGCGCTCACCCGAGGGTGCGCGGCAGGCTGGCGATAGTAGCGGAGCCACGCGACGAGCCACAGAAAGCCGATGAGCCCGGTCACCACAAAGGCTGCCTCCCAGCCGAAGTGGATGGTCAGCAGCGGCACGACGATCGGCGTGGCGATCGCGCCGACATTGGCACCCGCATTGAGGATGCCTGCCGCGAGCGCGCGCTCGTGTCGCGGAAACCACTCGGCGACCGTCTTGATCGCCGCAGGGAAGTTCGCGGCCTCGCCTAGGCCAAGGAGGAACCGCGCGCCGGAAAAGCCGAGCGGCGTGCGCACCAGGGCGTGCAGCATCGCTGCCAGGCTCCAGAGCCCGATCGCGCCCGCATAGCCGAGCCGCGTGCCAATACGGTCGATCACCGGCCCGCACGCAAGCAGCCCAAGTCCGTAGGCAGCCTGGAACCAGAACACGATGTTGCCGTAGTCGACCTCGCTCCAGCCGAGCTCAACCTCCAGGGTGGGCTTCAGGATGCCGATGATCTGGCGATCCACATAGTTGATGGTGGTCGCCAGGAACAGCAGCGCGCAGATGATCCAGCGGACGTTGGTGGCAGGACGGGCAAGCGCGGGGGCGGGAGCTTTTTGCAACACCATCTTCTGCCTTCTTCCTGTAGTGCCGGCGAAGCCGCGGGACCGGGTGCTCAGGCGCTGGTGGCGCGGGTTGCCTTTGCCTGTGCGGTCAGCACCAGCTCGGCTGCCAGCAGCGCGCCTTCCTGGTCCTGCGCGACGGACGTGCGCTCGACGATGTCGGTGATGAACTGCGGGCCAAAGGGAAGCGGCACCTTGGAGCAGTCGAGATAGCGCGTGCCCTTGCGGTCGGCCAGGAACAGGTGGTTGCCGCCGGGCCGCCCCTCGATGTCCACGTATTTGCGCAGCTCGATATAGCCTTCGGTGCCCAGGATGAAGAGACGCCCGTCGCCCCAGGTCGGCAGGCCGTCGGGCGTGAACCAGTCGACACGGACATAACCGGTGCCGCCGTCGCCGTGCAGCATCATGTCGCCGAAGTCCTGGAACTGCGGGTATTCGGGATGGGCGAAGTTGCCGACTTGCGACGCGATCACCTCGGCGCGCCTGGTGCCGGTCAGATAGACGAACTGGTCTGCCTGGTGGCTGCCGATATCGGTCAGGATGCCGCCGTTACGCTCCGTGTCCCAGAACCATTTCGGGCGGTTCGGTGCGCCCAGCCGATGCGGCGCCAGGTTCACGGTCTGGAGGACGCGACCAATGGCGCCGTCATGCACCAGCTGTCCGGCCTGTACGGCAGCGGGCACCTCCAGCCGTTCGGAATACATGATCCCGAACTTCTTGCCCGTTTCCTTGATCGCGGCGCGCACTTGGGCGAGTTGCTCCAGCGTGACGACCGCGGCCTTGTCGCCGAGGAAGTCCTTGCCGGCGCGCATCGCCTTGATGCCGAGCGGCGCGCGCAGGGCCGGGACCGCGGCGCTGCAGACCAGCTTGATCCGCCGGTCCTCGATGATCTCGTCTTCCGAACGGGCGAGCTGCGCACCGGGGTAGCGCTTCCGGAAGGTCGCGACCTGTTCCGGCACGGCCGAGTAGAAGCTGGTCAGCACCCCGCCGCCGCGGATCATCGCGTCGGTGATGGCGTAGATGTGGCCATGATCCATGCCGATGACGCCGAATGGCACGCGATACTTGGCCTTCGGCGCCGGGCGCGCGGGCGCCCCCTCCGTCGGGGCATCGCCGCGGGCGGCGGACTGTGCGAGCGCATCGGCAGCAAGGCCGGAAAGGCCGGCGGCAGCAGCCAGGCCGAGGAGGGTGCGGCGGTCTGTGTGGGTCACGGCGAGTCCTTGGGCAGAGGGGAAGTCTGGCAACAGAGGGTCGGCAGGATCAGACGTCAACCAGGCCGGTCGGCCAGGGCATGGCCTCGCCACGGTCCATCGCCTGTTCGCCGAGCAGCGAGGCGACGCTTGCCTGATAGGCCTGTGCAAGCAGCCCGGGCAGCGGCTTGCCGGAACGGACCGCCTCGCCGAAGCCCTCGAACTGGAGCATGGTCTCGTCATATTCGCCCCAGCCCAGGGACTCGCCCGGCGTGGTGACGGGCAGCTCCGGGAACCAGGTGGCCCCTCCGATCGGCACGGTTCGCTTGTGTCCGCGTGCCACGTCCTGGCGCATGCGCTGGAGCGCGAGCACCTTCGGCGGCACCTCGGCATAGATGCGGCCGAGTTCGGGCTCGATCGTGCCCTTGCTTCCCTGGATCTGCTCCTCGCAGCCGTAGCGCGCATTGTTCAGCAACGAGGTGTAGATGAACTTCCGCCCGCCGCTGTATTCATAGATCAGCGCGACATGGTCATAGACCTCCCGCCCGTCCTTCCAGAAGCAGATGCTGCCGGATCCGATGACGCGGGTCGGCACCCCGTCCAGGAACCAGTTGCCGACCTGTAGCTGGTGCGTGGCGAGCTCCGTCATCAGCCCCGCGGAGCTGTCGCGATACAGCCGCCAGTTGACGTGGCGGTCGTCGGCTCCGGCGGGGACCGGCCGGCGCCAACTGTTGTTGCGGTGCCAGCTGGCGCGGATCTGGGTGACCGTGCCGATCTCGCCCGCCTTCACACGCTTCAAGGCATTCAGGTAGGTGGGGTGGAACATGCGCTGATGGCCGATCTGCAGCACCTTGCCCGCCGCCTTGGACCTGCTGACCATCGCTCCGCAGTCCGCGATCGTCCGGGCCATCGCCTTCTCGCACCAGACGTGCAGCCCGGCATCGAAGCCATCAATGGTGTGGCGCGCATGCAGGTCGAGCGGCGTGGCGATCACCAGTGCGTCCAGCCCACCTGCATCGAGCATGGCCCGATGATCGGTGAAGGCTGGCACGCTCGCGCCAGCGATCTCGCGGCCCTTGGCTAAATTGGGAGCATAGACGTCGCACACCGCGGCAACAGTGCAGTTGCGGGTCTTTGCAATGTTGCGCATCAGCGCGCGGCCGCGATCGCCGGTGCCGATCACGCCGAGCCGGACGCGATCGCCCGCGCCGGCTAAAGCTGGCACGCCGGAGGCGGCGTTCGCAGCAGAGACGGCCCAGGGTGCGGCACCTGCGACTCCCGCGGCGGCGGTGGCCGCCAGCACGCGATCCAGGAACGACCGACGCGTGAAATCAAAGCTTTGGTCGGTCATGCAGCGAAGGTCCTTGTGCGCTGTGGTAAATCGATCGAGCTGAGGTCGAAGCGGAAGCGAGAGCTCGACCGCCCGTGAAGAAGGCGTTCCGCCGCATCCTTATCGGCAGCGACCAGCGCGGTGCTCATGATCTCGGCGCGGGTGCCGTTGGACTCCACCGCCACCGCACAAAGCGGCGCACCAACGGGGACGCGGGTATGCGGCCGGATGATCGCGGCGCGTTCCGGCGCTCGTGTTCCGGCGCCCACGGTCGCCGAGATTGAAAGCGCTTTGTCGGCAAGCTCCAGCGCCAGCAGCTCGACCTCCGGATCCTCCGGATGCGGGATCGCGAACGGCCAGCCTCCGCCCAGCGGGTGCTCGCCCAGCACCGCAATCGAGCTCTCACCCAAGGTAAGCAGCGCGGAGCTTACCCCGGCGTCGCGGAGCACCCTCGTCGCGCGGTCGAGCGCGATCCCCTTGCCCAATCCGCCGAAGTCGAGCGCCAGAGGCCTGTCCGCCCTGACCCGGCGCGAAAGCGGGTCGAAAGCGACCATGGTCCATGTCGTGCCCGTGCGGACGTCTGCTGCGATGTCGAACAAGCCCGCCGTCTCGGCATGGCCGTCCGCCGCGGCCTCCAAGGCATCGAACAGCAGCGCGTCGTCGACGGGGGCGGAGCGGCCCGACAGCAGCGCTTCGTTCAGGGCCGTGGCGGGCGAGGGGCGGTGGATCGTGAGCGCGTCATCTACCGCCTCGATCGCGCGCCGGGCGGCGGCGAGCGCGTCATCCCCGCCGCCGTCGAAGCGATGAAGCTCGACGCGCGTTCCCATCGCCGCGAAGCGCACGACGCCGGGCTCGATTGTCACCGGCTCAGGCCTTCAGTTCCCATCCCGGCTCATAGTCGACCGCCCACAGCTTCATCGCCTCGGCGTTCGAGGGGCGGCCCGTCGCTCCCTCCACGGTCAGCGCCCGGTTGGTGCGATAGGCCATGTTGCCGAGGTGACAGATGGTGGTGCTGATGTGCGCCTCTTCGATGGGCGAGTTCAGCGACGCTGCCTTGCCGCGGATCACGTCCACGAGATTGCCCGCGTGGTAGACGTCCAGCACGCCTTCGCCCACGGTGCCGGTCGTCTCTGATGTCGCCGCGGCGCTAACGGCGCGGGTCTGCTTGCCTTCGCGATCGTAGATCTCGAACCCGTTCCGGTCGACCACGGCCGATCCCTTGGTACCGAGCAGCAGCACGCCGCGACCGCGGCCGAAGCGCGGCATCGCATTTCCGCTTTGCCCGTCCCAGCGGATCATGCGGTCGCCCTCATAGGCGAGGTCGAGCGCCATCGCATCGTACATTTCCCAGTCATCGTTGGTGAAGAACTGGCGCGATCCGCGCGCAGCCACCTCCTTGGGATAGGCGAGGCCCATCAGCCAGCGCGCGACGTCGATCTCGTGCATGGCGTTGTTGCAGATCTCTCCCGTTCCGTACTGCCACACCCAGTGCCAGTTGTAGGGAACGAGATTGGACCGGTACGCCGCGCGCGGCCGCGGACCTTGCCACAGGTCCCAATCGAGGTTGGCAGGGGGCGGCACTGGCCGGCCGCGCCCGATCGGCTTGCGCGCGATGCCGTACCATGCTTGCGCCTCATAGACATGGCCGAGTTCGCCGGCCTTGATCCGCTCTGCGAGCTGCCGCGTCTCGGGACTGGAACGCTGCTGGTTCCCGATCTGCAGCTTGCGTCCGGTACGCTTCTGGACCGCGATCATCGCCTCGCCCTCTGCGGGAGCGATGCCCACCGGCTTCTCGCAATAGACGTGGTGACCTGCGTCCATGGCGTCGGTGGCGATCTTCACGTGCGAGAAGTCGGGGGTTGCGACGGTGACCACGTCGACGACCTTGCGGTCGAGCAGGCGTCGGTAATCTCGCTCCGTCTTCACCGGGAAACCGCGCTCGGCAGAGGCCGCGGCGCGTTTCGCCAGCACGGCGCTGTCGCAATCGACGAGGTAGGTGACGGCAACATTGGGCAGTTTGGAAAACGCGCTCATGTGCGCCTGTCCGCGGCCGTTCACGCCCACGACGGCGACATGGACGCGGTCGTTCGCTCCCTTGATCCGCCCATAGCTGCGCGCCGACATCGCCACGCCCACCGTGGCTCCGGCACCCTTGATCATCGTTCGACGGTCGAGCATCGTTCTTCCCCCCGATCTAGAATTGACGGATCTTGATCGAGCGGAAATCCACCCGGTCGCCGTGGTCCTGCAAAAGGATCGGGCTCTCGGCCCAGGTGCCGAAGCCTTGCTGGCCGGCGAACTTGCTCTGCGCGACCGCTTGGCGGAACTTCGGCGATCCGCGTTCGAACTCGACCATCTTGAAGCCGTTCAGCCAGTGCTCGACATGGTTGCCGCGCACGACGATCACCGCGCGGTTCCACTCGCCCGGCGGGTTGATCCGCTTCCCCGGGTTCGGTGGGTCGAGGAGATTCTGCGGTGCGATCAGGTCATAGAGGGCGGCGAGGGTGCGATTACCGTCTCGGCCCATCTTGGCATCGGGATGCCGTGCATCGTCCAGAAGCTGATATTCGAGGCCGACCGAACCGGTGCCAGGCGCCACCCGATATTTGATGCCGCTGTTCGCGCCGGGGGTGAGCCGATAGTCGACGGACAACTCGAAGTCGCGGTACTGGGTCGCAGTAGCGAGGTCGCCGCCACCTCCGGTGACCGAAAGGGCTCCGTCGGCGATCGTCCAGCCTTTCGCCGGAAAGCCGTCGCCCTTGATGCTGCGCCAGCCCTTGGTGCTGCGGCCGTCCCACAGCAGCGACC
The DNA here is from genome assembly GCF_004341505.2 of Sphingomonas sp. JUb134. Taxonomy (NCBI): domain Bacteria; kingdom Pseudomonadati; phylum Pseudomonadota; class Alphaproteobacteria; order Sphingomonadales; family Sphingomonadaceae; genus Sphingomonas; species Sphingomonas sp. JUb134. The sequence continues at coordinate 152,474 of NZ_SLYP02000003.1, read as the reverse complement.
AGCCCGCCTTGCGCTCGCCCGGGCTCAGCTGATTGGCGAGCCATCCTTGCTGTTCCAGCGCGTTCTCGGGAAGCGCATAGCGTGCGGGCGCCTGCGTGATCACGCGGATGTTGCGGAAGCGCACTTCCGGCCCTTTCAGTGCCTGCTCCTCGGGGATCGCGTGCACCTGGAAGGCGATGAAGCCGCGTGCGTCCGTGTCGTCGACGATGTCGGCCGCGGGAACGCCATTGACCCAGGTCCGCAGACGGTTGCCGATCGCCTCGATCCGGTAGTGGTTCCAGTCGCCGGAGCGGAAGGTCCTGCGGGCGGGATCGTTGCGCCCGAGGCTGTAGAGCCACAGGCGGCGCTGTTCATCGTACAGACCGCCGCTCCATGCCCGCGCCGACGGATCGATCTCTGCCTGATAGCCGTGCACGACGCCGTTGCGGTAATCGGGCCGGCTCTGGCCGCGCACCATCACCCCCGAATTGAGCAGCGGATCGGTCTTGGCGTCGAACTCCATGATATAGTCGCCATAGGTGGCGTCGGAGACGAGCCAGCTGTTCGCCTTGCCCGGCGCGGCCCCGCCGATCAGTTCGCCCCCGACCACCGTGTAGCGCGCATTCCCGCCCGTGCTGTGCCAGCCCCTCAGGCTGGCGTCGGGCGTGATGTCGCGCCACGGCTCGGCAGTCTCGGCGCGGAGGGAGGCGAGGGGTGGCGCGACGCCGACCAGCATCGCTGTCGTCCAGACGGTTGCTGCCAGCACCGCCTTGCCCACCGCGCGACGCGACTTGCTGCTGGACGCGATTGCGCTTCCGCTCATTTCGCCATCATCCTCATCCCCGGACGCGCGTCGGTCGCTGCCACGCGCTTTATGCTCCATGCGTAAAAGGCGGTCCGGCCACATGCAAGAGGCTGTCAGACATTTTAAGGGAGTGCTTGTACCGTCAGAGCGTCCAAGGGGTTGACGCAGCGCGACTTCATGCGGGAAGGCCGACGCGGAAGCGGTGTCGGATCGCGCGCAGTTAGAGATCGGGAATAAACATGTCAGGCAACAATGGCGGCAAGCTGTATCGGAAGATCGTGCAGGCCATCATCGCGGACATCGGAGCTGGCGTCTTCCCCATCGGATCGCGCCTTCCTGCCGAGCGGGACCTCACGGAACGCTTCGGGGTGAGTCGGCCGACCATTCGCGAGGCGATGATCGCGCTGGAGATGCAGGGCCTGGTCGAAGCGCGAAAGGGGTCGGGCGTGTTTGTCCTCGCCTCGACGACCGACGAGGCAGGCGAGGAATATGACATCGGCGCGTTTGAGATCATCGAGGCGCGCCGCCTTGTAGAGGGGGAAGTCGCGGCGGTGGCGGCAACGGAGATCGACGACGCCCAGCTGGCGCAGCTGCGCGCGCTTGTCGCTGAGATGGCGCAGGAGGACGTGGCCGCGGCTGAGGACGCAGACCGCCGCTTCCACATCGGCATCGCCGAGGCGACGGGCAACGCCGTCATCATCTCCGCGGTGACCGACTTTTGGGACCTGCGCTTCCGGTCGCCGCTCGCGCGCGAGGTGCTGCGCAAGGCTGGCAGCCTGGGCACGAAGGAGCGTCTCGAGGAGCACGGTCGCATCCTGCGCGCGCTGGAAGCGCGCAATCCGGCCGAGGCGAGACTCGCCATGCGTGATCATCTGACGCGCGTGATCGACCACCTGCTCCATCTCAACGAAGCCGAGGCGGTCGAACGCGTCCGTGCCGAGACCGCGCAACGCCGACGCGCCTTTGCACGTCGCGCCGTCTGATCAAGGTCTATGGTTTCGCTAACATTGGTCAGTTGAACCCTACATTCTAGTAAGAGAACTACTGCCGCGAACTGCCCGACCACTTCGCCTCTATTGTCATACAGGTTGTGCAGTGTTACCCGACAGCAGGATTGATGCCGGTAATCGGCACATCACTGCCAAGGACGTCCATCAAGGGCGCCGGGTATAACAGGGAGAGGCGGCGTGAGGCTCAACAGCGGCAACAAGAATCGTTTGCTCCTTTCAACCAGTGTTCTCATTCCGCTACTCACGGCCGCGATCCAGGCGCAGGCCCAAACCGCTGCCGCGGGAGTGACGAGCGATGTGGGCGTGCCCGAGGCGGGGCAGGCGGACCAAGCGGCGGCTTCCACACAAGCCCCACAGGAGCCAACCGACGGCGCTCCGCAAACCGACATCGTCGTCACGGGATTCCGCGCGTCGCTCAACAGCGCCCTCAACGCGAAGCGCAACGAGACCGCGGCAATCGACAGCATCGTTGCCGAGGACATCGGCAAGTTCCCGGACTCGAACCTGGCCGAGTCCATGCAGCGCATCCCGGGCGTCGCGCTATCGCGAGGCGACGGCGGCGAGGGACGCAACATCTCCGTCCGCGGTCTCGGTGCGCAATTCACCCGTGTGCGCATCAACGGCATGGAAGGCGTCTCGCAGGTCAGCGGAAGCGACATTCGTGGCGGCGTCGCGAGCGGGCGCTCATTCGACTTCGTGACTTTCCCGACCGAGATCTTCTCTGCTCTCTCCGTGCGAAAGACGCTGTCTGCCGATGTGGAGGAGGGGTCGCTGGGTGCGACGGTCGACCTGCGTGCGCCGAAGCCGTTCGATCAGCGCGGTGACGACCTGGTCCTGACGGGCACCGCCCGCGGCATCTACAACGACATCCGCAAGAAGGTGGATCCGCGCCTCTCCGCGCTGGTCTCAAAGAAGTTCGGCGACACGTTCGGCGTGCTTGGAAGCATCGCCTATTCGAAGCGGCACATCGACGAATACGCCTATTCGGCGGTCGATGTCGTCCCGACGACCGTCTATGGCCTGGCCCAGCCGGCCGGCACGGCCAACGCAGGCATGATCTTCCCGTTCTGCACGCCGGTAGGCTATGTCTATAACGGCGTTCCGACGACCAGCCCGGTGCCCGGCTATACGCAGCCGAACGGCACGCCGATCGGCGCCGACGCCAACAACTGCAGCACCAACAATCCGCGCACCGGCACGGCGGCTGCGTACGACTACATCATGAGCCGTACGGGGGTGAACGGCAAACCAGGCGGCGGCGTGTACCTGCCGCGCCTGCCGCGCCCCGTGAAGAGCAGCCAGAACCAGGAGCGCCTGGCAGGGTCGCTCACCCTGCAGTGGAAGCCGACCGACGACACCGACTTCTCGCTGGACGGGCTCTATTCCCGATTCAAGGTCCATCGGCTCGACACCATGTTCGACGCGCGTTCCTTCGGTCGCGCCATTTCGAACAACGGCCAACCGCTCACCTCCGTGCGCGACATCGAAGTCGACGAGAATGGCTCACTGGTCCACGGCCTCTTCGACGGCGTCGATCTTCGCTCGGAAATGCAGGACGAGCGCTTCACCTCCACCTACAAGCAGGTGAACTTCAACTTCGACCATCGCTTTTCGGACACCTTCCGGCTTTTCGGCTTGGCGGGGATCAACCAGTCGGTGCTCGACGTGGACCGCCTGCAGGTGGCGATCGACTCCAACGATACGCGCGACTTCTCGATCGACTTCCGCGACAATCCGGACATTCCCAAGATCACCTATGGGATCGACACGACGAACGCCGCGCTGTTTCAGTATGGCCCACCGCTCCCCACCGGCGACCAGCGCGGCCAATTGTCGAACTTCATCCGGCGCAACAAGATCACGAGCAAGACCTTCGAGCTGAACGGTGAGTGGGAGGCTGCGTCGCAGTTCACCGTGCAGGTTGGCGGGCAATATCGTACCAACAGCTACACCGCGCGGGAACGGCAACTCGCCACCAACACACCGCTCGAACTGCCGACTGGCGTATCCCTCTCAAGCCTCACCTTCGTGACGAGCGGGGTGGGCAAGAACCTCGACGGGCAACTGCAGGATTTCGTTTCGATCGATCCGGACAAGTTCCGCTCGGCGGTCGGTCTGGACGACTATGTCTACTGCAATCTGGAATGCGCCAAGGGAACCTATGGTGGCGTGAAGGAGACCTACGGCTCGGGCTATTTGATGTTCAAGTTCGACACGGAGAACATCCTGCCGTTCACCCTGCGGGGCGATGCCGGTGTCCGCTATGTCCACACCGGGCTGAACACCTATGGTCCGATCACCACCGCGTCGCCCCCCGGTTCGACCTACCCATCGATGTACGTGATTTCCGAGGTTAGCCGCTCCTACGAGGATTGGTTGCCGTCGATCAACCTGGCCCTGAACATCACGCCGGACCTGATCGCGCGCGTGTCGGCAGCGCGGGTGATGTCGCGCCCCTCCTATGGCCAGTTGATCCCCGCCGGTTCCGCCAATCTGGTGATCCAGACGGCCTCCTTCAGCAACCCGTTCCTGGACCCCATCCGGGCCAACACCTTCGACGGCTCGCTCGAATGGTATTTCGCTCCGGGATCGCTGATTTCGGTCGCCTATTTCTACAAGAACATCGAAACCTATATCCAGACGACGAGCACCCAGGTTCCCTTCGAGGACATCGGCCTGCCGCTGAGCTTGCTGTCGGGAACGCAGCTGCGGCCGACCGACCTGTTCACCGTCCAGCGCAGCAACAACACCCCCGGCGGTCCGCTGCGCGGCTGGGAAGTGAACGTACAGCTGCCGTTCCGCTTCCTGCCGGGGGCGCTCAGCAACTTCGGGGCGCTGGCGAACTTCACGCGGGTGCGCTCGAACATCGACTACATCATCTCGCCGACCCTCACGCGCACGGCTCCGCTCGTCGGTCTCTCACCGGAAACCGCCAGCGGCACGCTGTACTATGAGGACGAGAAGTTCAGCATCCGCTCTACCGTGAACTATCGGTCGTCGTTCCTCACGGCGGTGCCGAGCGGTTCGGTCGATGCGGACTCGACGTCCAACGCCAGCTCGATCTTCGTGGACGCTTCGGCTTCCTACAACATCAGCGAAAACCTCAAGCTGATCGCGGAAGTCTCGAACATCACCAACGAGACCAACCGGCTGACGGTCGACACCACGCGCCAGGACCCGCTGTACACGGCCTATTTCGGCCGCACCTATGCGCTAGCCGTCAACTTCCAGTTCTGAGCGTTGCACCGTACGGGGCCGTGTCTCGCAGGGGACACGGCCCTCTTCGGCTTGAAGCTGGGTCCGATAGCAAGGATTATGTTAAATTGGATTAGGTCTCGAACGTTTGGTCGCTTCGTATCGGCACTGGTGACGCGCCTGAAGCCGGCGTTCGTCGCTGAGCAATGTTGAGTTCGCCGTCGTCGGGGCGATCTGCGCGGGACTTCATCTGTTCGACGTGCTGCGGATCGGCTTCGTACAGATCGAGGAACTCCTGGATGTCGCGGAGCGAGAAGCCAAGGCGCTTGCCGCGAAGGATCAGCTGCATCCGGCCCGTCTCGCGCTTGGTGTAGATGCGCACCGTTCCGATCCTGCGCGGTTCGATCAGGCCGCGATCCTCGTAGAACCTGAGCGTTCGCGGCGTAATTCCCAAGAAGTCGGCCACTTCCTGGATGCCCCGCAGTTCCTCTTCACTTTCGGTGCTGCCGTCGGGCGCGATCGCCCTGCCGCTGACCGATCGCATCGCCGTGGGCCTAGCGGTGACGTCGCCGTACAGCTTCACAACCAACTATGACGAGAACAGCTGGGCTCGCTATTCGGCGGATCGCACACGGCTGAGGACGATCGACATCCAACCATCGCTTGGCATCGCGCTGACCGACTGGCTGCGGGTCGGCGGCGCGGTCAATGTCGAGTACACAGACGCCAGCCTCAGCAACAAGCTGCCGAACCTGTCGGCCGCGCTGCCCGATGGGGAACAGCGGCTCGCCGGCGACGGCTGGGATCTCGGCTGGACGGCGGGTGTCCAGCTCCATCATTAGTGGGCGACCGTGGGCATCGCGTACAAGTCGGCCATCGAGCATCATCTGAAGGGCGAGCTGGAAATCTCCGGCCTTGCGGGTCCGCTCGCCGCCTCTAACCGTACTGTTTCCGATGCGCGGGCGTCCTTCTACACGCCCGCGCAGATCATCGTCGGCAGCCGCTTCCGCGCGTCCGATGCGCTGACGCTGAATACCCAGGTGGTCCGCTATACCTGGAGCAAGTTCGACGCGATCCGGCTCGGCGCGGCGATCAACACGGCCATTCCCGAGAACTATCGCGACAGCTGGAGTCTGGCGGGCGGTGTGGATTATGCCGTGTCCCCGACCGTGACGCTGCGCGCGGGCGTGCAGCATGCCATTACCCCCACACGTGACGGCGATCGCGACGCGCGCGTGCCGGATTCCGACCGGTGGAATTATGGCGCCGGCGCGACGTTCAAGCTGATCCCGGGCCTGTCGATCGACGCCGCCGCGAACTATGTAGACTTTAAAGACTCGACCATCGACCGGATCACCGCCGCCTATGCGGGCACGGCGGTGCAGACGCCGATCGTGACCGACGGGTCGCTGGAGGATGCGCACGCGGTGGTTCTGTCGCTTGGCGCTCGGCTGACGTTCTGAGGAGAGGTTCCGATGAAGGTGCTGGTATCTGTCAAGCGGGTGCTTGACTACAATGTGAAACCTCGCGTGAAGGCGGACGGGTCGGGCGTCGACCTCGCCAACGTCAAGATGAGCATGAACCCCTTCGACGAGATCGCCGTCGAAGAGGCGATCCGGCTGAAGGAAAAGTCGGGCGTCACCAAAGTGGTCGTGGTCTCGATCGGTGAGCCCAAGGCGCAGGACACGCCCCGCACCGCGCTGGCCATGGGCGCCGACCGAGCCATCCTGGTCACCAGTGAGCAGAAGGTGGAGCCGCTGGGCGTCGCCAAGATCCTGGCGAAGATCGTCGAGGAGGAGCAGCCTAGCCTCGTGGTTCTGGGCAAGCAGGCGATCGACGACGACAACAGCCAGACCGGACAGATGCTGGCGGGGCTGCTCGGCTGGGGCCAGGGTACCTTCGCCTCGAGGGTGACGCTGGCGGCGGACAGCGTCACCGTGACGCGTGAGGTGGATGGTGGGCTGGAAACCGACCGCTTCACCCTCCCCGCGATCGTCACCACCGACCTGCGCCTCAACGAGCCGCGCTATGCCTCTCTGCCCAACATCATGAAGGCTAAGAGCAAGCCGCTCGCCCAGAAGACGCCGGCCGACTACGGCGTCGACGTCACCCCGCGTATCAAAACGCTCAAGGTGGTCGAGCCTGGCAAGCGCCAGGCGGGCATCAAGGTAGCCGATGTCGACGAACTGGCGATGAAGCTCCAGGCGATGGGCATCGCAAAGTAAGGATGATCCTCCCCTCCCCGTTTGCTGAGGAGGGGCTGAGCGAAGTCGAAGACCCGTCTCGAAGGGCCCCGCCTCCAGGTGGACGTGTTTCGAAACGGCATTTCGACAGGCTCAATGCCTCCTCGACGCGAACGGGTGGGAGTGGCTGAAGGAACGGAAGCATGAAAACGTTGGTCTGGGTCGAGCATGACGGTTCGACGGTAAAGGATGCCACACTCGCCGCGGTCACCGCCGCGTCGAAGCTGGGCGAGGTGAACCTGCTCGTCGCCGGGCAGGGAGTGGACGGCGTTGCCCAGGCTGCCGCGCAGATCGCTGGCTCGGGCACGGTGCATGTCGCCGACGATGCCGCCTATGCACATGCGCTGGCCGAGAATGTCGCCCCGGTGGTGGTTCAGCTGATGGGGAACCACGATGCCTTCGTTGCGCCTGCGACCACCACGGGCAAGAACATCGCGCCGCGTGTCGCCGCGCTCCTCGACGTGATGCAGATCAGCGACATATTGTCAGTCGAGGGCGAGGATAGCTTCACCCGCCCGATCTATGCCGGCAACGCGATCGCCACCGTGCAGACGAGCGACGCCAAGAAGGTCGTAACCGTCCGCACCACCGCCTTCGACAAGGCGGCCGCAACTGGCGGGTCGGGCACGGTCCAGCCCGTCACTTCGACGGGCGATAAGGGTGTGTCCACCTATGTCGGCTCCGAACTTGCCGAGAATGCACGCCCCGAGCTCACCAGCGCCAAGGTGATCGTTTCGGGCGGCCGGGCACTCGGCTCTGGCGAGAAGTTCCACGAACTGATCGAGCCGCTTGCCGACAAGCTGGGCGCGGGCGTCGGCGCGAGCCGCGCGGCGGTGGATGCGGGCTATGTTCCCAACGACTATCAGGTCGGCCAGACCGGCAAGATCGTCGCACCGGAAGTCTACATCGCGGTCGGCATCTCCGGCGCGATCCAGCACCTGGCGGGCATGAAGGACTCCAAAGTGATCGTCGCGATCAACAAGGACGAGGACGCACCGATCTTCCAGGTCGCCGACATCGGCCTGGTGGGAGATCTGTTCACAGTCGTGCCGGAACTGACGGCGAAGCTGTAGGCCGGGTGAGGTGGGCTGGCTGGTCGGGTGTGGGCGCTTCGCAGCACCCGTCAGACAGCCCGCCGGTGACACGGCTGAAAGAAGCATCTTCTTCAAGTTGCGAATCGCCGCAGTTCAGTACCGACGCTAAGCCGCAGACTTCGAGTGCATATTCCCCGCACTTTTTGCCTGAAGACGGAATCGATGTAGCAGCGGCTCGGTGTAGCCGTTCGGCTGGGCGACACCCTCGAACACGAGCGCCTTTGCCGCCTGCATCGCGAAACTGTCGGGTGTGAGCGGCCGGTACAGCGGATCGCCGGCATTCTGCCCATCCACCCTCGCCGCCATACGGGCGAAGGCCGCATCCACTTGCTCGTGCGTGGCAACGCCGTGAAGCAGCCAGTTCGCCAAGTGCTGCGCACTGATCCGAAGCGTCGCGCGATCTTCCATCAGGCCGACATCGTGGATGTCCGGCACCTTGGAACAGCCCACGCCCTGGTCGATCCAGCGAACCACATAACCCAGGATACCCTGGACATTGTTGTCGAGTTCGGCCCGCACTTCTTCGGGCCGCCAGTTCCGCCTGGTCGCGACCGGAACGGTCAAGAGGTCGGCGATCGGGGCCACCACTTCCCCGGCCCGCGCCGCCTGGCGGTCCGCCACCTTGATCGCGTGGTAGTGCGTCGCGTGCAACGTCGCCGCGGTCGGACTCGGCACCCAGGCGGTGCTGGCGCCGCTCATCGGATGTGCCGCCTTGTGCGCCAGCATGTCCGCCATGCGGTCGGGCGCCGCCCACATGCCCTTGCCGATCTGCGCCCGTCCAGCCAGTCCACAAGCCAGGCCGACTTGAACGTTGCGATCCTCATAGGCGCGGATCCACGTCGCTTCCTTCATCTCGCCTTTGCGGATCATCGGGCCGGCATGCATCGCGGTATGCATCTCGTCTCCCGTACGATCGAGGAAGCCGGTGTTGATGAACGCGATCCGGTGCCGGACGGCGGCGATACAGGCGGCGAGGTTGGCGGAGGTGCGTCGCTCTTCGTCCATGACGCCGACCTTGATCGTGTGGCGCGCGAGGCCGAGCAGGTCCTCCACCGCGTCGAACAGACGGTCGGTGAAGGCGCATTCCTCCGGCCCGTGCATCTTGGGCTTGACGATGTAGATCGACCCCGCACGGCTGTTGCGCCGACGGCCGAGCCCCATGAGGTCGTGCAGCCCGACCAGGCTGGTGACGATCGCGTCGAGAATGCCTTCCGGTGCCTCGCTGCCATCCGGCAGCAGGAGCGCTGGCGTGGTCATCAGGTGGCCGACGTTGCGCACGAACAGCAGCGAGCGGCCAGGCAGGACCAGCTCGATCCCATCCGGAGCGACGTAGCGCCGGTCCTCAGCAAGCCGCCGCTCCAAGCGCCTGCTACCCTTCTCGAACATGACGGTCAGGTCGCCGCACATCACGCCCAGCCAGTGGGCATAGCCCGCGACCTTGTCCTGCGCGTCCACTGCCGCGACAGAGTCCTCCAGGTCGACGATCGTCGTCAGCGCCGATTCGAGCAGCACGTCCGCGATCCCGGCCGGATCGCTCCGGCCGATCGGGTGTGTGCGGTCGATCACCAATTCGATGTGCAGACCGTTGTGGCGCAGCAGCAGGTTCTCGCCGGACCGGCCGATCAGCTGGCGAGGGTCGGCGAGGTCGGGCGCATCACCGCTCCACTCGGCCCAGCTTTTGCTCGCCAGCGGAACGGTGCGGTCCAGAAACTGCCTGGCCCAGGCAATCACCTGCGCCCCACGCCCGGCATCGTAGCCGCCCGGAGGCGCCGTACCCGGCAGCGCGTCTGTGCCGTACAGCGCGTCATAAAGGCTGCCCCAGCGGGCGTTCGCCGCGTTGAGCAGGAAGCGCGCGTTCAGCACCGGCACGACCAGCTGCGGCCCGGCCAACTGTCCTACCTCCGCATCGATGCCGCTGGTATCGATGCGGAACGGCGCGGGCTCGTCCGCCAGGTAGCCGATGCCGCGCAGGAAACTCTCATCCACCGCTTCGCCTGCTGCGTAACGCGCGTCGATCGCTGCCTGCAACTCGTCGCGCCGCGCCAGCAGCGCCCGGTTCTCCGGCGCGAACCGCTGAAAGATCGCGGCCACCCCCGCCCAGAACCGGTCGGGCGCGATGCCTGTCGCCGGCAATGCCCGCGCCTCCACAAAGGCCGCCAGCACTCCAGCGACACGCAGCCCCGCCCGATCGCAATAGGTTGTCATCGTCCCTCGGCTCAACCCAGTCGGCCTAGCCGGTGGAACAGGTTGACGTACTTCACCGACTCCGGCGCGTCCTGAACCTCCGGCTGCTTCAGGTAGTGCATCACCGCTTTCCTGAGCAGACCGAAATCCTCGTTGGAGAAGACGGCTCGGGCGCGAGCGGGGGTGGGCTGGATGGTGTCGGTCGTCATGCTTCCTCTCCTTCAGGCGAACTGGTTCATGGTGTTGTGAACGCCGCCGGCTTTCAGGGCGGAATCCCCGGCGAAATATTCCTTGTGGTCGTCGCCGATGTCGCTGCCGGACATGTTCTGGTGCCGGACGCAGGCGATGCCGTCGCGGATCTCGCGACGCTGCACGCCGGCGACATAGCCAAGCATTCCCGCTTCCCCGAAATAGTCGCGGGCGAGGGTGTCGGTGCTGAGCGCCGCGGTATGATAGGTCGGCAGCGTGATAAGGTGGTGGAAGATGTTCGCCCGCGCGCTTGCGTCGCGCTGGAACGTCCGGATCCTCTCGTCCGCCTCGCGCGCCAGCTCGGTCCCGTCATAGATTACGCTCATCAGCGCCGCGCGCTCGTAGTCGGCGAGATCGCGCCCCTCCGCCGTCCAGGCGTCGAACACCTGCTGGCGGAAGTTCAGCGTCCAGTTGAACGAGGGCGAGTTGTTGTAGACCAGCTTGGCGTCGGGAACAACCGCGCGGATGCGGTCGGTCATGGCCGCGATCTGCTCGATATGCGGCTTCTCCGTCTCGATCCACAGCAGATCGGCGCCATGCCGGAGTGCCGTCACGCAGTCGAGCACGACCCGGTCCGCACCGGTGCCCTCGCGGAACTGGAACAGGTTGGACGGCAGCCGCCTGGGCCGGACCAGCTGTCCGTCCCGTTCGATCAGCACGTCGCCGCGCAGGGCCGCGAGGTCGCTGACCTCCTCGCAGTCGAGAAATTCATTATACTGGCCGCCGAGGTCCCCCGGTTCGCGGCTATAGGCAATCTGCTTGGTCAGCCCCGCGCCGAGTGAGTCAGTGCGGGCGACGATGATCCCGTCCTCCACGCCCAATTCGAGGAAGGCGTAGCGGCAGGCGCGGATCTTGGCGATGAAGTCCTCATGCGGGACGGTGACCTTGCCGTCCTGGTGGCCGCACTGCTTCTCGTCCGACACCTGGTTCTCGATCTGGAGCGCGCAGGCGCCCGCCTCGATCATCTTCTTGGCGAGGAGATAGGTCGCCTCGGCATTGCCGAAGCCGGCGTCGATGTCGGCGATGATCGGCACGACATGCGTCTCGAACGCGTCGATACGTTCCAGCAGGTCGCGCTCGCGTGCGTGGTCGTTGGTGGCCCGCGCGGCGTCGAGGTCACGGAACAACAACCCCAGCTCGCGTGCGTCCGCCTGCTTCAGGAAGGTGTAGAGCTCCTCGATCAGTGCGGGAACGCTGGTCTTCTCGTGCATCGACTGGTCGGGAAGCGGCCCGAACTCGGACCGGAGCGCCGCCACCATCCAGCCCGACAGGTAGAGATACCGGCGCGCGGTGGAGCCGAAATGCTTGCGAATGCTGATGACCTTCTGCTGGCCGATGAAGCCGTGCCAGCAGCCGAGCGACTGGGTGTACCGCGCCGGGTCAGCGTCGAACGCTGCCATGTCCGCCCGCATGATCCGCGCCGTATGCCGCGCGATGTCGAGCCCGCAGTCGAAGCGGTTCTGGAGCCGCATTCGCGCAGCTGCCTCCGCTGCGATGCCGTTCCAATTCCCGTGGCGCGCGATCAAACCCACCAATTCCGCGACAAGGTCCTGATAGATCATTGATCCCTCCGTAAGTCGTAGGCGGTGGTGAACGGGCCCCGTACGGATCGGAAGGACGGATATTGACGATGGGTCAGATCGTGACTTGATCACGTTGTCGTATGATGACAAACCGACAGTGTGGCGCCAAATCGCGATCGGAAGCTTTATCTCGGACCGCGCCTGCGGATGCTCCGGCGCGAGCTGGGCATCAATCAGACGCGCATGGCGGAGGAACTGGGCGTCTCGCCGAGCTACCTCAACCATCTGGAGCGGAACCAGCGTCCTCTCACCGCGCAGATGCTGCTGCGACTGGCGGACACCTATGACATCGACGTGCGCGGCTTTGTGGCGGGCGCGAACGAAGCTGCGGCGAGCGACCTGCACGAGATCTTTGCTGACGATCTAGTCCGCGAGATCGGCATCGGCCGCCAGGAGGTGTTGGAAGTCGCAGAAAACTACCCCGGCGTCGCGGAGGCGGTGAAGCGGCTGTACCGCGCACTTGCGGACCTGCGCCAGTTACCCGCCCGGGTCGAAACGGCGGGCGCGTCAGATACCCGCCTGTCCTCGCCCCTCGCCTGGTCGCGCGACTGGCTAGACCGGCGTCGCAATCATCTTCCCGAGCTGGACGAAGCGGCGGAGGCGCTATCGCTGGGCATCTGCGACGATCCGGAGGTGCTGCGCGAGGCGATGGTAGCGCGATTGCGCGAACAACATGGCACCACTGTTCGGGTCGTCCCGATGGAGGTTCTTCCCGGCGCGCTACGCCACTACGACTTGCACCGGCGCCGTTTGATGCTCTCGGAACAGCTCTCGGCCGCGAGCCGCCTGTTCGGCATCGCCGTGCAGCTGGCGCAAGTGGAGTTGAGCGAGGCTATCGCTGCTGCCGTTGTGATCGCCGGTCCGCCCAATGCGGAAACGCGAGCGCTCGCCTTCCAGATCGCGACGAACTACGCGGCGGCCGCGCTGGTAATGCCCTATGCCCGCTTCCACGCCGCCGCCGAAGCAAGTCGATACGACCTCGACCTCCTCTCACATCGCTTCGGCGCGTCGATCGAGCAGGTCGCACACCGGCTGACCACGCTTGATCGACCGGGTGCGCGAGGCGTCCCGCTGTTCTTTCTCAAGCTGGATGTTGCCGGCAATGTTGCCAAGCGTTTCGCGGAGGCAAGCACGCCCTTTGCCCGCTTCGGTGGCGGTTGCCCACGCTGGCGCGTCCACCGGGCAATACGCCGGCCTGGGGAGACAGTGGTCGACTTGGCCGTGTTGCCGGACGATGCGAGATATCTGACCTGGGCACGGGCGATCAGCGCGCCCGCAGATACAGAACCGACGCTGCTGGTTCTGGGCTGTGAGGCGCGCCACGCCGATCGGATCGGATACGCAGCCGCGGCGAGCGGAACAACACCGATCGGTCCGGCCTGCCATCTATGCGAGCGCCCAGACTGTCCGGATCGTTCGCTTCCACCGATCACGCGAGCACTCGCCCCGGAGACGTTCCGAAGGCCTACCACGCGTTATACCTTTCGCCAGATCTAGCGTCGTCGTTGTTTCACGCCGGTTCTGGTCCTGACGAGCTTTATGAAAGCTCGATCCTAGTCACCTGGAACTGAAGTAAGTCGCATTGTATGCTGGCTCCGCTGATGAGGAGCTTGGCATGGCGAACGCGGGCGGCCGACCGACGATGCCTCTGGTGTTGGAGGCGGAGGAGCGGGACTATCTGGAGCGGCAGGTTCGCCGGCGGCGGGTGTCTCGCTCGATGTCGGAGCGGTGCCGTATTATCCTTCGCTGTGCGGACGGTATTCAGAGCAAGGTTGTCGCTGCTGAGTTGGGCGTGCACGAGCACACAGTCGGTAAGTGGCGACGGCGCTTCCTGAAGGACCGAGTTGAGGGACTGATGGACGAGGCTCGGCCCGGACGACCGAGAACGATCGACGATGATCAGGTTGCTGCCGTGATCGAGCGCACACTCCGCTCCACGCCAACTGACGCGACCCACTGGTCGATACGCTCGATGGCGGGTGCGACCGGCTTCTCCCACACGACGATCCGGCGCATCTGGTCGGCCTTTGGGCTGCAACCGCATCGGTCGGAGACGTTCAAGCTGTCGAGCGATCCCCTGTTCGTGGAAAAGGTCCGCGACATTGTCGGGCTCTATCTCTCCCCGCCTAACCGCGCGTTGGTGCTCAGCGTCGACGAGAAGAGCCAGATCCAGGCGCTCGATCGAGAGCAGCCGGTCCTGCCGATGATGCCAGGAGTACCCGAGCGGCGCACTCACAGTTACGTCCGTCACGGCACGACCTCGCTGTTCGCAGCGCTCGACATCGCTTCGGGGTTCGTGATCGGCAAATGCTACAAGCGTCATCGCGCCGCCGAGTTTCTGGACTTCCTTAAGCAGATCGACGCCCAGGTGCCGCCCGATCTCGATGTCCACATCATCATGGACAATTACGCGACCCACAAAACCGCGCTCGTCCGGGCCTGGCTCGCCCGCAGGCCGCACTATCATGTGCATTTCACGCCGACTTCGGCTTCGTGGATCAACCAGGTCGAGCGCTGGTTTGCCGAACTTACCCGCAAGCAACTGCGCCGCGGCGTCCATACCTCCACCAATCAGCTCGAGCAGGACATCCGTGCCTTCATCGAGCGCCACAACGAGAACCCGAAGCCCTACCGATGGACCAAGTCCGCCGACGAGATACTCGCCTCCGTAAAGCGCTTCTGCCAAGCCGCAGACCGTACGTTATGCGGCGAACTTTAGATTCAGGTGACTAGAGCGGTGGCTTAAGCCCGCGATGGTCGCCATGACGATGCTTTCCTGGTGACCGCGCGTGCTCACACAGTTAGTCGGGAGCATCGCAGTGACGGTCCCCCGGTTTCTCATCCGGGCGTGATGCGAGCTTCCGGCTTGCATGACGGTCCCCCGGTTTCTCATCCGGGCGTGATGCGAGCTTCCGGCTTGCATCCGCCGGGGTTAACCCCGGCGGATGCAGCATATTCAGCTGGCGTCAGCCAGCCAAGAGCCGTGTGAGGACGGCTCTCGTTATAGTCCCGCCGCCAAGCCTCGATCTTGATCCGGGCATCAGCCAGCGACAGGAACCAGTGGCTGTTCAGGCACTCGTCGCGCAGGCGACCATTGAAGCTTTCGACGAAGGCGTTGTCGGTAGGCTTGCCCGGCCGCGAAAAGTCGAGCGTGACGCCGTTTTCATAGGCCCAGCGGTCGAGCGCCTTCGAGATGAACTCCGGCCCATAGCACATTGGGAAGCGGCCCCTCGAAGGGGCGCACCGCCTTGATGAAGGCAAGGGCGCGTAGCGCCCGCAGGCTTCATCAAGGCGGTCATGATCGGCCCGCAGGTCTCTAAAGTGAAGTTGTCGACTCAACCCTTTGGAGACAGACCGACCATGACCAAGCGTAGCTCTAATCCCACCGACGCCGTGCTGGTAGCCATCGATATGTCCAAACACCGCCAGGAGGTCCTGATCGAACGTCCAGAAGGCGGACGCCGACGTCGCATGACGGTGATGGCGACAAAGGCAGATTATGATCGCTTGGCCACGGATCTTAGCGACATCGGGCGTCCGATCATCGTCGGCTTCGAGGCTACTGGTAACTACCATCGCACGCTGGCGCATCGCCTGCTGTCCGCCGGCTTCGAGTTGCGCTTGATCTCGTCCGTTGCCTTGGCTCGAACGCGCGAGGCTCTGCACAATGGCTGGGACAAGAACGATTCCAAGGATGCGCAAGTGATCCTGCACATGCTGCGGATTGGCGCCACCCAGCGATACGTCGATCCGCTCGCCGCCGGGATCAACGACCTGCAGGAGATGTCGAAAACGCACGAGGCGATCTCCAAGGCTAAGACGCAGACATGGCATCGCATCCTGACCCACTACCTGCCGCTCTATTTCCCGGAGATTGAACGCTTCGCTGGCAACAGCCGATCCGACTGGTTCCTTGCTCTGCTCGAACGATTCCCGACCCCAGCCAGCATGACTGTGCTCGGCCAGGAGACTTTCTCCCGCGAAGCATGGGACTTGGTCGGCCGCAAGGTGTCCAAAGCCCGGCTGATCAACGATATCTACGAGACCGCCTGCGCCTCCGTGGCGCTACCTGTCGACGAGGATTCCGTCTCGATCGCTATGTTCCGCATGGTGATCGCCCAAGCACGCAACCTGATCCGACAGCGCGACGAGATCGAGCGAACGGCGCATGCCATGCTGGCCGAAAACCGCGATTATCAGCTCTTGCGCATGATCCCCGGCATTGGGCCCATCAATGCGTTGACCATTCTCGCCGAGGCAGGCGATCTACGCCGCTTCAGCCATCACCGCCAGTTCCTGAAGTTCTGCGGTCTTGATCTTGCGACCCGGCAGTCCGGCACATTCCGAGGCCGCACGATGCTGTCCAAATACGGTAATGCGCGATTGCGGCGGACCTTTTGGATGGCTGCCCAGGTCGCCGCACGTCAGCGCAACAACAGTTTCCGCGACAAGCTCGGACGATACACTGCCGGGCACGCGGACGATGCCGATCGTCGCCGCAAGGCGATGACGGCGCTCACCGCCAAGATGGCGCGCGTTGCCCATGCCGTCATCAAGACGGGGACAGAGTACCGACCGTTCCTTGAACGGTCGGATGCCAGGTGGAAGGACCCCTCTCTGCAAGTGCCGTGAGGGCGCGAAAGCGACCCTGTAGATAATGTTCGGGCCTTCCACCTGGGTGCGTATCTCGTTCTAAGGACGGTGAGGACCACGGCCGCTTCGGCGCCGCTGGATCCTGTGTTTGCTATGGCAGGGAGCGATCCCGTTGACGGTGGAAGCCATCTGGCTCAGAATGCATGCCTCGCCGCTCAATGTCGGCGCATAGAGATCTGTTGACCAAATCTCGCTTTCCTTCGTGACCCAGGACGTTGTCCACCCTGATGGTCTTCGGCGCACCACGCACCGAAGCGATCCGCGCCATCGCGGTCACCACCTGCTCGCCCTTGATGCCCTGGTCGACGTCGATCGCCAGAGCCTCGCGCGTGAAGGCGTCGACCACCGTTAGCGCTCGCAGCCGGCGACCGTCGAACAGCGCGTCCGAGACGAAGTCCATCGACCACATCTCGTTCGGCGCCGATGCCGCCGGCTGGCGCTCGCGGTTCGCGGCGCTGACGTTGCGGCGGGGCCGCCTGAGCCGAAGGCTCAATCCATCCTCCCGATACAGCCGGTACACACGCTTGTCGTCTAATCGGTCAAGCCGTTTGCCAAGGTGCTCGTAGTCGATCTTCTTTTGCGCATCGTTGTCGTCTTCGAGGTCAGGACGGGTCCAGCCTCAGCATGGCGCCAGATCGCCGGCCTCTCGATGTGGTTCCCGTGTTCCAGATGGTCACGAAGCGGGTCACGAGATGGCCGTGGCCGCACCCTGGCGGGGCGGCAGCTCGGAAAGCAGATATCAGGCCATGGCAGTCACCTTTGGGTCAAAGCCTCGCCCGTCGATCCACATCCGGTGCAGGATCACCGCCAGCTTGCGGGCCAGCGCAACGCGCGCCTTCCAGAAGCCCGATCTCCGGCCGATGGCGGCAGCCCAGTCCTTCAGCGCCGACGCCTGCGAGGTCCGCGACAGCATGACATTGGCCGCTTCGAACAGCAGCTTGCGGGTGAGACGATCTCCGCACTTGGAGATGCGGCCGTTGATGTCGACCTCGCCCGACTGGTAGCGACGCGGAGTGAGACCGAGATAGGCGCCGACATCCTGCGAGCGTCGGAACCGGTGAGGATCCTCGATGGTGGTCATGAAGCTGACGGCCGTCAGCGGTCCGACGCCGGGCATCGTCATCATCAAGCGGCAGGCGCCGCTTTGCCGGGCAACCCGGCCGAGCTGCTTGGCAATGGCAAGCTGTTGCTCCCGCAATGTGCTCAGCATCGCCAGTAGGCTCTCGAACAGTGCGGCGACCACCGGATCGTCCGGCAGCGTTGCCCGGACCTGACGTTCGAAGGTGCCACCCTTTCCGGGTCCGACCAGAATGCCGAAAGTCTTCGCCAGGCCGCGTATCTTGTTGATGAGCGCGGTGCTCATGCCGACCAGCTGGTCTCGCGTGATCAGGAGCGCACGCAACCGGTGCGTATCCATCGAGCGAACAGCGACCGGCCGGTACCAGCCCGAGCGGACCAGCCGTGCCAACCCAAACGCGTCGTTGCGGTCCGTCTTGTTCATCTGCAGCTTCAGCGCTGCCGCAGCATGCCTGGCATGAAGACACACCACCGGCAGCTCTCGCTCGGTCAATGCGTGCCACAACCACACGGTCATCGGGCCCGTCTCGATACCGATCCTCACGGCTCCTGCGGCCCTCCGCGCCAGCACGGCCGCAATAGCGTCCGGGTCCGTTCGCGACTTACCGTCCCATATGCGATCGCCCGTTTCGTCCACGACGCAGATCGCGGTCTCCTTCATCGACACATCTAGGCCAACATAGCAGGTCATCTTCCGTCCTCCTCTTCAGGGGACGACAGGCTATCCCAACGAGCACCGCTCCTGATTACGCCATGTGGTTCACGAGCCAGCCTTCCCGCCGCAGTAGAATATAGATCCGGAAATAGCCGTAGCGCACCCGTGCCGCCGCCAGATCGCGGATGCGCAGCCGCAGAGGAGCCTGGTCTGGCTTGTGCGACACGTAGCGCACCGACGAGCGGTCGACGCCGAGCGCGAGGCAACTGCGCCGCTCGCTGATGCCATGGGACGCCTGGACGTGCGCGACAATCTCGCGCCGCCGCCCAGGCGTCAGAGCTTTTTTGCGAGCACGTCCTGCAGGATGTGCTTGTCGAGGCTCAGGTCCGCGACGAGCTGCTTCAACTTGCGGTTCTCGTCCTCGAGCTGCTTCACCCGCCGCAACTCGCCCACACCCAGCCCGCCATACACCTTCTTCCAGCGGTAGAACGTCTGCTCGGATACCCCCATCCGCCGGATCACCTCCGCCACCGGCGTGCCGGTCTCCGCTTGCTTCAGCGCGAACGCGATCTGCTCTTCCGTGTACCTCGACTTCTTCATGTCCCAGCTCCTTGCACACAGGCTTTAAAGGGCCGGAAAACTCTCACTCAGCTTGGATGAAAAAACAGGGAGAACGTCACCTGTCAGCAGCACCCAAATACTCTGCCGGTCAAAGCCATTCATGGAACGGATGCAAACTCCGTCCATTCTCCATCCGTTGAGGAGGGCGAGCATGACCACGACGACGCACCCGAGGCGATCTTGGCCGATCCAACCCATAGCTGATCTTGCGACTATGGTCCCAGGTCCCTTGCAGCAACTCAGACTTCGATCCGACCGGAAAGGGCGCTGCGCGCTGGTGAAGCAGCATAGCTTGCGCGGCAACGGTCGTCGTGAAGGAGCCCCGTCGTGACCGACTCCAGAACCTCTTCCTTCGGCAGTCCCCCTTCGCAAGTGCAGGCGGGTCCAGAAACACGCCGCTGGGGTAGCTGGAGTTCGATCGTCGTCGGCGCCGTGATCGCGCTGATCGGACTGATCCTGGCGGCAGGAGGCGCATGGCTCGCCATGCTGGGCGGGTCCCTTTATTATCTGGTCGTCGGCGTCGCGATGGCGGTGGCAGGCGCTCTGCTCATCAAGGGGCGGCTTGCCGGCGGCTGGCTGTATCTCGGCATCGTTGCTGTCACCTTCATATGGGCATGGTGGGAATCGGGTCCGGATGCCTGGGCGCTGGTGCCGCGGATCGTCGCGCCCGTCGTGCTGCTGGTCGCCGTGCTGCTCGTGATGCCGACGCTGAGCTGGCGGCGTAACCGCTGGCAGCTGGCGCTGGGCGGCGTGGCGGCGGCGGTGCTGGTCACCGGGGTGAACCTGTGGGTGGCGGACGCCAATGCGCCCAATCCGATCTGGAGCCAGCTGCCCGCACCCGGCACCGCCGGGATGGCAGATCCGTCCGGTCAGCAGGTCGGCGCCGACTGGCCGGCCTATGGCGGCACGTACAGCGCCCGGCGCTACTCGCCGCTGGCGCAGATCAATCCGGCAAACGTCGGCAAGCTGGAGCGAGCGTGGTTGATCCACACCGGCGACCTGCCGAAGTCGGAGAAAATCCGGAACACCTATGGCGCGGAGACGACGCCGCTGAAGATCGGCGACACGCTCTATCTGTGCACCCCCAAGAATATCATGATTGCGCTGGAGGCGGCGACCGGCCGGGAGCGCTGGCGCTACGATCCCAAGGTGCCGGACGAGGCAATTCCCTATACCGCCGCGTGCCGCGGCGTCGTCTATTATGCGGTTCCGGGCATGGCAGCCGACCAGGTTTGTGCGACCCGGATCATCGAAGGCACGCTCGACGCGCGCCTGATCGCCGTGGATGCACGCAGCGGCCGGCTCTGCCCGGACTTCGGCACCAACGGCCAGACGGACGCGAAGGTCGGCATGGGAGAGGTGCCGCCGGGCTTCGTCTCGATCAATTCGCCGCCGACGCTGGTGCGCGGGGTGCTGGTGACCGGGCATCAGGTGCTCGATGGACAGGACCGCTGGGCGCCCTCTGGCGTGATCCAGGGCTTCGACGCGCGCACCGGTCAGCTGCGCTGGGCGTGGGACATGATGAACCCGCAGTGGAGCGGCTATCCGCCCGAGGGCCAGACCTGGGCACGCGGCACCCCCAACATGTGGACGATCGCTTCGGGCGACGAGCAGCTGGGTCTGGTCTATCTTCCGATGGGCAATGCGGCGGTGGATTATTACTCCAGCCTGCGCCGGCCGGAGGAGAAGCGGTTCGCAACCTCGCTGGTCGCGATCGACGTGACCACGGGCAAGCCCCGCTGGCGCTTCCAGGCGGTGCGCAACGACGTATGGGACTATGACTTCGGCGCACAGGCGACGCTCGTCGATTTCAAGGGCACTCCGGCGCTGGTGCTGCCGTCGAAGCAAGGCGACATCTATGTGCTCGACCGCCGCAACGGTCGTGCGCTGACGCCGGTGGGCGCGATCCGCGCCCCCTCGGGCGGCGTCGAGCCGGAGCAGCGCGCCGCCACCCAGCCGGTGTCGCTGTGGCACACGCTGCGCAAGCCCGACCTGGCCGAGCGCGACATGTGGGGCATGTCGCCCATCGACCAGATGATCTGCCGCATCCAGTACCGTAAGGCGAGCTACAAGGGCTTCTTCACGCCGCCCGAGGCCGGGCGTCACTCGATCGAATACCCCGGCTATAACGGCGGCACCGATTGGGGCGGCATCGCGGTCGATCCACAGCGCGGGGTGATCGTCGCCAATTACAACGACATGCCCAACTACGTCACGCTGGTGCCCCGCGCCGAGGCGAACAAGCGGGGCTGGGCGCCGCGCGATCAGGCGCGCGGCGACATCGGCGGCGCGGAGGGTGCCGGCGATCCGCAGGCGAACACGCCCTATGCGGTCGACGTGAATGCCGGCTGGCGCAACAAGTTCTGGCCGTTCTCGAAGAACGGCACCGGCATGCTGTGCAAGGAGCCTCCCTATGGCGGCATCCGGGCGATCAACATGGCCGACGGCAAGATCATCTGGGATCGTGCGTTCGGGACCGCACGCACCAACGGGCCGTTCGGTATTCCCTCGATGCTGCCCTTCACCATCGGCACGCCCAACAACGGTGGCGCGGTGGTGACCGCCGGCGGACTGGTGTTCATCGCCGCGGCCACCGACAATCTGATCCGGGCGATCGACCTGCGCACCGGCAAGACGATCTGGCAGGATGTGCTGCCGGGCGGCGGCCAGGCGACGCCGATGACCTATGAAGCGAACGGCAAGCAGTATCTGGTGATCATGGCGGGCGGACACCACTTCATGGAAACGCCGGTCAGCGACGCGCTGATCGCCTATGCGCTGCCCGATTGAGGCGGGTGCCCGGGAGCAGGTCGCGAAGGCGCACCCTGCTCCCGGCGACGGGCGGCTGGTGCCCGGGGCAGGTATCACGGTCGACAGAATGCAAGCCTGGCGGCGTATCGTTCCGCCCTTTTCCGAGGACCGCAGCCAGCTCGGCTTCCGCCTGATTCGGTAATCGGGCGAAATCCGATATGGGGTGGCGCATGCGAGCCCTGTTCCCCCTCTTCTTCTTTCTGTTGGCCAGCTGCGGGGACATCCCGCGCGATCCGGACGGCAGCCTGAAACGCATCCGGCGAGAACGGGTCCTGCACGTCGGAATGGTCGAGGGCGCCGATCTCCAGAGCATCCGCCGTGCCGACGCCCTGATCGCGGCCTTGGCGAAGGACACCGGGGCGAACCCGGCCGTGACCCGCGACGGGCAAGAGGCGCTGCTGCTGCGACTGGAAGCCGGCGACCTCGACATCGTGGTCGGCGGGCGTTTCGCCGAAGACACACCTTGGAAGACCCGCGTCACGCTTGGTCCCCCGCTCGCGTCCGAGACGGCAGCGGCAAGCACGCTGAACGACCATGCGGTGACACGCAACGGCGAGAATGCATGGATCATGCTGGTGCAACGAGAGGCAAGGAAGGTGGCACGATGAGCAACGCCCTGCCCGAAGCGCTCGTGCCGCTGATGCGCCGCGCCGAGCGGCTGGAATGGTGGTCGATCGCCTGGACGATCAGCGTGATCGCCGTGATGGGCGCGGCAATGGGATCCAGCCAGACGATGAAGACGGCCTGGATCGAGGATTGCCTGAGCCTGATCCCGCCGATCGTGTTCCTGGTCGCCGTCCGGGTTGAGCGCTGGGCGCCGACAAACCGGTTTCCGAACGGCTTCCAGCGCGCGCCCAGCCTCGCCTTCGCCATCGCGGCGGCAGCGCTGACGGCGCTCGGTGGAAGCTTGCTGGTGAACTCCGCGATGAGCCTGTTCGCGCAGGAACATGCCACCATCGGTGCCATCGACGTCTTTGGTCACGAATTATGGCTCGGCTGGGTCATGGTCGCAGCCCAGATCTATTCGATCGTGGTGCCGCTGGTGCTCGGCCGGCTGAAGCTGCCGCTGGCCAGGGCACTCAACGACAAGACGCTGTTTACCGACGCGCAGACCCAGAAGGCGAACTGGATGACCGGCATCGCCGGGATCGGTGGCGTGATCGGGATCGGGCTCGGCTATTGGTGGGCCGATGCCGTAGCGGCCGGCATCATTGCTCTGGACATCCTCAACGACGGATTGCGCGCCCTTTGTGCGGCAACGGCCGAGCTGGTGGACGGAACGCCGCGGGCTCTCGACAGTCCGAAGATCGCCGAAGATGCCGCCGCCATAGACCAGCTACTCAGAGCCCGCTTCCCGGGCGCGGAGGTCCGGTTGCGCGAAACCGGCCGGATCATCCACGCGCAAGTGATCGGCGCGACGCCTCCTGCACAAAAGGTGTATCCCGCAACCTATTGGACTGGGGATCCGGAACGATCCTGGCGCCTGGGCCAGATCAGCTTCGTGGCACCCGAGCCGGCTGAGCAGGAGCCCGCGGCATCCGCATCGAAGGGGAACGGCTGAGTCCTATGCCGGTGCTGACCGACCGCCCGCGCCGCTGATTTAGAAGGTCAGCACGATCTTTCCGCGGACATGGCCCTTCTCCAGCCGCTCGTATGCAGAGGGCGCGTCTTCGACGGGAAACACCGCGGCAACCTCGACCTTCACCTTGCCCGCGTCGATCAGCGCCGCGATTTCGCCGAGCTGCTTCGTGTTGACCTGTGCCAGCCAGCGTTCCGGCACGCGGATGTTGCGGTCCCTGCCCTTGTCGGGTTCGGCGACATCGAGCGTGGAGACGAGCGTGCCACCGTCGCGCAGCACGGCAAAGGACCGGGTCTGCGTCTCGCCGCCGACCAGGTCGAGCACGAGGTCGATGTCGGTCGCGACGTCCTCGAACCGCTGGTTCTTGTAGTCGATCGCCGTATCCGCGCCGATCGAGCGGACATAGTCGAGATCGCCCGTCCCCGCGGTCACGAACACCGTCGCGCCCTTTGCCTTGGCGAATTGGACGGCGAGGTGTCCCACGCCACCGGCACCGCCATGGATCAGCACGCGTTGCCCCGCCTGCAAGCCGCCGTGGTCGAACAGCCCCTGCCACGCCGTCATGCCCGCCAGCGGCACCGCGGCCGCATGCACGAGATCGATCGAAGCTGGCGCGGCGGCAAGCTCCAGCGCCTTCACCACCACATATCCGCTCTGCCCACCGCGATCGAAGCCGATGAAGGCGAACACGGGGTCGCCCTTGCGAAGCATATAGTGCGCACGGGTGCCGACCGCCTCGATCGTCCCGGCAAGGTCGCGGCCCAGAATGGCGGGCAGCGCGTCCTCGCCGACCGGCGGGAACTCGCCCTCGCGCGTCTTGTAGTCGACAGGATTCAGGCTGGCGGCGGCGACCCGGACCAGCACCTCGTCATCCTTGGCCTGGGGGATCGGGACCGGTTCGACCCGCAGCACCTCCGGCCCACCAAATGCGTGCACCCGTACCGATTTGCTCTCGTGCATCTGTGCCTCCTGAAACTTGGGCAGGCCCTTCTCGTGGGCCGATCGTCACTCGCCGAACGGATAGGTCTCGGGCATGCCGCGATGGTGCTCCGGACCCAGCGGCGTCACGGCGCGGGTCGTGTCGAACCACACATAGGCGTCGAACTGCTCGGGCAGGACCGCGTCGCTATAGTGGCTCCAGCGCTCCGTGTCGGGGCGATAGATGACGCCGATGAAGCGCTCCAGCCGCGGTTCCGCCAACGCGCGCCGCAGCGCCTCGTGCCGTCCGGGCGCAAGATCGAGCAGAAACCGCTCGGTGCCGCTGTCGTGGCATAGCCGCTCATAGCTGTCGCGACGGGAGGGATTGACGCGCTTCACCTCCATGTCGCCGTCCCAGTCAGTCGCTGCGGCCACGGTGCCGCTATGGGTGCCGAAGCCGATAGACGCGACCGCATCGCCCCACTCCTCGCGGCAGAGCTGCCCGATGTTCAGCTCGTCCCGCACCTGCCCCATGTCGGTCGCACGCGCGTCGCCGATGTGGCTGTTGTGCGCCCAGACGATCGCCTTGGCGTCCGGCCCCTTGGCATCCAGCAGATGGCGCAGGGTCTCGAACATGTGCGTGTCGCGCAGGTTCCAGCTCTCCGCGCCGCCATAGTACATGATCCGGTAGTAGCGCTCGGCCGACGCGACCAGCCGCGCGTTCTGCGCCGCATCCAGGAAATCGTCGCCGTCCTCCGCCGCATAGTCGAGCTGCTTCTGGAGCAAGGCCTGGCACTGCTCGATCACGGCCCGCTCGCACTCGGCATAGCCCCGGCTGAGCGCCGCGCGGCCATAGGTCGCCGGGTTCTTCTGCCAGGGCGTGAGGCATCCGTACCGCTCGCGCGCCGCGGCACCGGCTTCGGGATCGATCCGGTCCAGATAGTCGAGCACCGCGCCAATCGACCCGGACATGTTGTAGATGTCGAGCCCGTAGAAGCCGGCACGGTCGTGCATCGGCCTGTCGGCATTGTGCGCGTGCATCCAGCGGATCAGCGCCTGGACGTCGGTGTTGCGCCACATCCAGGTGGGGAAGCGCTGGAACGGCGTTTCCGCGCCGGGCCGCGGCTCGCGATGGCGGACGAAGCGGTCGACGGTGGCGGCATCCGGCCAATCCGCCTCGACCGCGACGATGGTGAAGCCGTGGTGCTCGACGAGGTGCCGAGTGATGGCGGCACGCGCCTGGTAGAATTCGCTGGTGCCGTGGCTCGCCTCCCCCAGCAGCAGCACCCGGCGATCCGCGAACCGATCGAACAGGCGGCCGAATGCCGGATCGTCGAACGCGGGCAGCGGCTCTGCCGCTTCGGCGATCATCTCCGGCAGCGTCTGCTTGCGCGAGGCGCCGGGGGTGTGATTGCTCGCCGAGCGGCTGCCATCCTCCGGCCAGCCATGGGCGCCGATCAGCGGCACGAACGTGACGGCGCCGAGGTTCTGCTCCTCGAAGCTATCCTCGGTGATGCGGGTCACCTTGCAGAGCTTCTGATCGCCCGGTTCTCCCGCCGGCACGATCAGGTGCCCGCCCACCGCCAGTTGCTGCTTCAGCGCATGGGGTACATCCGGCCCGCCCGCGGACACCAGGATCGCGTCGAACGGAGCTTCGGCCGGCAGTCCGCCGCTGCCGTCGCCACTCTCGATCCGGACGCTGTCGTAGCCGAGCGCCTCGATCCGCGCCGCCGCTGCGGTGCCGAGCTGCGCATGCCGTTCGACGGCGAACACCTGATTGGCGACCTGGCCGAGAACGGCGGCGGCGTAGCCGGATCCGGCCCCCACCTCCAGCACCCGATCCTGCCGCCCGATCTCGGCCGCCTCGATCATGGCCGCCACGATGAACGGCTGGGAGATCGTCTGTTCCGCCCCGATCGGCAGGGGCGTGTCCTCATACGCGAATTCGGCAAGCGCCTTCGGTACGAAACGTTCGCGCGGCACCGTGCGCATCGCGTCGAGCACCGCCGCGTCGCGAATGCCACGCCGCGCGATCTGCACGTCCACCATCCTGGCGCGGGCGGCAGCGAAGTCGGTCATGGTTCAGCCCTTGCTGTCGTGCTCGGGCTTTCCCTTGCGCTTGGTGTGCGCAAACTCCTCCAGCTGCTTCTCGCTCATGGAGTCCTCCATGCTCTTGGAGGCACCTTTCAGCTTCGACTTCGGGGTGTCGCCGCGCTTGGCGCTGAGCGCGGCACCGGCGGTCTTCTGCTGGGCGGCGGGCTTTGCGGGCATCTTCACTCTCCTCTCGAGAGAGGTCAACGCACCGGGGCAACCATGGTGCCTCAACCGAGAGCGACGGTTCCTAGGTGTTCAGTCCCGGCATCTGGTGGATCGGATCGACGATGAACCGGTCTGGCTCTGACGTCCAGATCTTGGCGATGTATTCGTAGGGTGTGAGGCCGCTGAGCGTCTTGAGCCGGCGGGCAAAGTTGTAGGCGGCCATGAAGTCGGCGAGGTGCGTCCGGAGCTGGTCGTGGGTCTCGTAGTGGAAGCGTTTGACGGTTGCCTCCTTGATGGTGCGGTTCATCCGTTCGACCTGACCGTTCGTCCACGGGTGGTTCGGCTTGGTGAGCCGGTGTTCGATGTCGTTCGCCTCGCAGATCATGTCGAAGCGCATCTGGCGCGACCAGGCGGTGTTCCGGTTGCGCGGCTGCTCGGCGAACTGAATGCCATTATCGGTCAGGATCGTGTGTATCCGGTACGGCACGGCCTTCAGCAGGTGTTCGAGGAACTCCCATGCTGTGCGCCTATCGGCCTTGTCGACCAGCTGGGTGACTGCGAACTTGCTGGTGCGGTCTATGCCGACGAACAGATAGAGCTTTCCTTCGGCAGTTTGCACCTCGGCGATATCGATGTGGAAGAAACCAATCGGATAACGCTTGAAGCGCTGACGCTTGGGCTTGTCGCCCTCGACATCCGGTAGCCGTGAGATGCCGTGCCGCTGAAGGCAACGGTGCAGCGCTGAGCGGGTCAGGTGCGGTAGCGACGGCTGCAATGCGTAGAGGCAGTCGTCGAGCGGCAGCAGCGTGTGGCGACGGAACGCCACCACCATTGCCTCCTCCGCCTCGGTCAGGGTCGTTGAATGAGGGGCCTTCGGCCCGGTCTTCAGATCCTCGACCGTCGCCCTCTTACGCCACTTCGCCACCGTCTTGGGGTTGATCCCCAGCTCACGGCTCAGCGTCGCGAGCGAAGCTTGCGATCGCTGTATTGCTGCTCGGACAGCGTGCGTGGTCGTGGCGCTCCCGTGACGTACCTGTCCCATACGGCTTCCTTCCATTCCAACGAAAGGATCGCACCATCAAACCGTGGGATCAAACACCTAGTCAGGTCAGTTCCATTCCGAGGAGAGACTCGAAGAGGCACCGCTTAGCAGTCATAATGCACGAACGACTACTATACTGGACCATACCGTAAGAATAGCTCTGCCAATGCCTTCATCCAATCCTCGCTCGTAGACTGATCTGTTTCAGGAGCGCGCAGCACGTTCTCCGCCCGGCCGATCAAACAGTGCAAGAATGCGTGACGAAAGGTCGTCAAATCGGTATGCGCTAGCGCGATCGCGGCACCCGGATGTGCTAGTAAGGCGTCAATCGCGCGCAGACCGACAGCATAGGTAGAGGTCCAGGCGTCATGACGCGCGTCCGGTAGTTCCGTCAGCACCGCAGCAATCGCCT
This sequence comes from Sphingomonas sp. JUb134, assembly GCF_004341505.2. Taxonomy (NCBI): domain Bacteria; kingdom Pseudomonadati; phylum Pseudomonadota; class Alphaproteobacteria; order Sphingomonadales; family Sphingomonadaceae; genus Sphingomonas; species Sphingomonas sp. JUb134. Next base: position 124,105 of record NZ_SLYP02000003.1, on the reverse strand, counting down.
GACGCTCCGAACTGATCAAGAAGGTTAGGATACGCCTCCCAACGCTGCAGAACGCGGCGCGAAAGTCGTCCACATGCACGTCCTCATGAAGTCCGTCTTCTTCCAGTTCCAGCTTGCGCTGCAGAAGGCGCATCAAAAGATCACTGCGGTCATGGAATCGCGTGTAGATCGTCTTTTTGCTAACAGCTGCCGCACGCGCTATCCGTTCGACCGAGAGTTCGCCGGCGCCCTTTGCGAGCAGCAAGTCCCAGGTGGCGGAGAGGATCCTTTCTTCCAGACTGGCCGCCTCTTCTGCACTCGGCCTGCCTATCCGGCCGCGTTGGCGTTTCAGTATCGCCTTCTCACCGGCCATCGCGGCCATTCCTTCCGTCACCTCAAGTTTCAGCCGCTCACCCGACTTCACAATCCACACCTACGCTAAATCTTTGCGGGGAGGTAAGAGATTAACGGAACCGTCCGGTTCCCTTGCGCATTCTGGGGCGGTCAGTTGCGCAATGATTGACCCCCGTTCTTTTAGCTTGAGGAAGATCGATGTTGAAGTTGATCCTGGCGACCAGTGCCCTTGCCGTTTCCGTCACAGCGGTGTCGGCGCAGACCACCCCCCCGATTGCGGGCCAGAGTGCCCCCTCCTTCGTTGCAGCAGCGTCCGATGCCAATACCTATGCGATCAAGGCGTCCGAAATGGCTCTTTCCAAGGCGCAGCGCGACGATGTGAAGGCGTATGCTAAGCGCGTGCTGGACGAGAACCGCACTCTCCAGAAGTCGCTCCTTGCGTCGCTTCGCGACAACCAGCGCACGATCAGGACGCCGTCGAGTGCGCTGTCGTCCGATCGAGCCTCGCTGCTCAGCCTGTTGCAGAAGGCGCCGCGCGGCAGCTTCGACAACCTGTTCCTTACCCAGGCTATTCAGGTGCAGGACCGTGCCTGGTCGGTGTACAAGGGCTATGCCGAGGATGGCACCGATCCCGCGCTGAAGCAGATCGCCATCGGCGCGGCGCAGCAGGAAGAGCAGGAACTCACCGCCGGAAAGGCACTCCTTCCCGCGGCGCTGGCCGGTGATCAGTAACGCGCTCGCGCCCGGTCTAGGCCGGGCGCGGTCCTCCGTTGGCGCGGCGAGCATGCCCAAGCGGCCGATTACGCTGCGCCTGGGCAAGAAACTGCGCCCGATAGTCAATGCGATCGTCACGCGTGGATCGCTGGTCGGCAACGGGCCGGTGCATGATCCGGCCGATTTCCCCTGGGTGCACCTGTTGCGGAGCGAGTGGCGCAACATTGCGCATGAGGCGACCATCGTATGCGCCCATCGCGAGGCGGTGCCGCCGTTAAACGCCATCTCGCCCGATCATGCCCGGATCGCGGCCGATGGTCTCTGGCGATCGTTCTTCCTTGTCGGCTATGGACAGTCGATCGAGGAAAATCGTCGGCGCTGCCCTGCGACCAGCCGGCTGATCGGCGCCGTACCCGGCCTCAACAGTGCCTTCTTCTCAATCCTTGCGCCGGGCGCTCACATTCCCCGCCACAAGGGTGTCACCAAGGGGCTGCTGACCTGCCATATCGGACTCGCCGTGCCCGGTCGGCAGGACGGATGTCGAATGTTGGTGGCAAGCGAGACGCTGCACTGGGCGGACGGCCAGGCACTGGTATTCGACGACACCTACCCGCACGAGATCTGGAACGACACGGACGAGGTGCGCATCGTGCTGCTGCTGCAATTCCGCCGGCCGATGGCGCGCGTGGCAGGCTGGATCGCCGATCTGTTCCTTAGCCTGATCCGCCGTTCGGCCTTCGTCCGAGATGCGCGACGCGATCTTGCGCGGTGGCAAGAACTCTTCCGCGCGGCCGAGGACAACAACGCATGCTGATCCACGACCTACAGACCGCGCCCCTTCCGTTTTCTGTCCGCGGAATGCGTTTCGATGCGATCACTTGCGGCCCGGAAGACGGCGAACTGGTGCTGTTCCTCCACGGCTTTCCCGAATTTGCGGACGCGTGGGTAGACATCATCGCCGCTGTCAGCCGGGCCGGCTTCAGAGCCGTCGCCTTCGATCAGCGGGGCTACTCGCCCGGCGCGCGCCCCCTGGGCGTCGATAGCTACCGCACATCCGAGCTGATCGACGACGCACTGGCGGTAGCCGATGCCCTCGGCGCGCAGCGATTCCATCTGGTGAGCCACGATTGGGGTGGCATTGTCGCCTGGAAGCTCGCCGTCGCGCATCGTGAGCGCCTCCTGTCGCTCACGGTGTTGTCCACCCCTCACGTCGATGCCCTGCTCGACGCCAGGCGTACCGATCCCGATCAGCGGCGGAAGTCGCGCTACATATCCCTTTTCCGCATGCCGTTCCACATCGCCGAACGACTGCTGCTCCGGAAGAACGCGGCCGCCCTGCGCGGCGCCTACCGGGGCAAGCTGCCGTCCGAGAGGCTCGAGACCTACGTGCGGCGCTGGGAAGTGCCCGGTGCGCTCACCGCCGGCCTGAACTGGTATCGTGCGCTCGATTTGCACGCGATCACCGGCCCAGTCCAGGTCCCGACCCTGTTCATATGGGGCTCCGAGGATCAGGCGCTCGGCCGCCGCGCCGCCGACGCGACCAAGGACTTCGTCCTATCGGATTACCGCTTCCTGCCGCTCCAGGGCGCGTCGCACTGGCTCCTGGAGGAAGCGGCGGACCGGGTCAGCGAAGCACTCGTTCCCCATCTCCGCCGGTGGCGCTGCGGGTCGCCCTGATCTTCGCGACGTTTCCTCGGCCTTCAGCAGACCCAATCATCCACCCCCTGGTCGGCGTCGGCGACGACCGCTCGAGCCGTTCCGACGCCGCCGAGAGGCTGAGCATGAGCGCCGTCTGCTCGTGGGCTGCCACGCAACATCCAATTAAAACCGCTCGCGAGGGATAACCGCCCCCTTAAAGGTTCGGACCTGTTACAGGCAGAACGGCTGCGCCAGATCCGGAGTGATGCGGACGAGTTGACCCGAGCTCGCGTCGAGACAGCATAGCGTCGAGTGCACCTCGGCGACCGTCTCGCCGTCCCTGCCGATATGCGTCGAGAACCATGCTCGCCACGCTGTGTGCTTCATAATCTGAACCGTCGCGATGAGACTATCGCGGTGATAGGCCGGTTTTCGATAGAAGATCTCGTGACTAGCGACGATCCAGCGAAGCCGGTCGACATCTTCCTTCCTCGCCACCGCGCGCCAGTACGCGGTTATCGCCTGCTGCACCCACTGCAGGTACACAGCATTGTTGACGTGGCCCAGTTCGTCGATCGCGTCCGCCGAAACGGTGATGGCATGCCGATGCGAACGGTATTGCGAGCGCCCCCCGGGCCCGCCGGACGGTTCAGCGCCAGCCTGCTTCACCGATCCACCGGAGCGCCGTCAGCGACGGCATGAAGAGATATTCGCCGCCCATCAGACGGTTGAAGGTGGTCACGCCGTTGACGCGCGTTCGCGCCGGCTCATGCGGAATGGTGAAGGTCCCCGGCTCCTCGTGCAGTGCGACGATCGGATCTCTCTCGGTACCAAGATCGATGAAGTTACCCCGGTTGATCCATTCCTGCTGGAGGAACTCGATCGTATCGTACGCCCGCGCGCTGATGAAGATGAAGAAGATGCCGCGATCGCCTTTCGCATCGCCGGCCGCCGTCACGTCCGGAGTCCACTTGGGGCCGAAGGTGGAAGAGCGCCGGATGATGCGGTGGATGTTAACGTCGGTCAGGATCGTCAACTGGCTGTCGCGCGGGTTCAGACGGCGCATGTGCGCTGAATGCGGACAGACCAGTCCCTTGGGATCTTCCGCGAAATTGAAGTCGTTGTTGCGTGATCGATCCGCCCCCAGCGCCTCGTCGTCATGATCCGGTGCCAGGATCAGCGGCGCGCCGCTGCGCCAGCGGCCGAACATCTTGGCCGCCAGCTTCTCCTGGTCGGCTTCGCTGTCGGCGTTTGCGCGGATGAAATCGTTGAAGGCGCCAACCGCGCTCTGATATTTGCGCAGGACCACGAACGATCCGTTGCGACCGAGCGGGGCCGGTTCGGGCATTGCGACTGGCGCGCCGGTCTCGCTGTTTTCGCCCAGGATGAACTCGCCCGCCGCGATCGCGCGCTCGTCGCCCCGCGGGTCCACCCCGCCGCCCGCCACTGTCGGCTGCGAGATGGAGTCGCGAAATCCGAAAGGATTCTTGGCATCGGCATCCGCCCCGAAGCTGTGCGTGCCGACGAGCGTGACACCATGCGAGGCTTCCAACTCGGTCATGGCAACTTCGATCGCCTTTTCAAGCGCGGCTTCGTCGCGGGCATAAATCGTCAGCGCGATATGGCAGGTGCCGGGCCGAAAGGCATCTTCCCACCGGTCGGGTGCGTTTTCGCCGAAGTCGCGCAATTGCTCGGCTCGGGCGGCCATGCCCTGTTGAAACGGGAGGGGAAAGCTCTTCAGCGATGCCTCTGGCACGCCCAGCGCCTTCAGGCCGGCATGGCTGATCGCGACGCCGGTCCAAGCGTCCATGTCGTCCGTCCAATCGTGGGCCGAGGGGATGTGCGGCGCGAGCCGGCGGACGAGATCGCGACCGCCTTCCGCCTCATCGACGTGCAGCATCGCGTGCAGGCCGACATAGGGCTCGGGCCGCGATCGCAGGATCAGGGCCTGGATGTCGTCGAGCTGCAGCTTGACCCGCTCCCGGCTGAAGCGCGCCTTCAGGTTCGCCAGAACGCTCATGTCAGTAATCCACCCCTTCCGGCTTGGAGATGGCGTCTGTAAGTTGGTCGAGCGCCGCCTTGGTCGTCGGGTCGATGCCCATGTTGGCGGCCTCTGCATCGAGGAACACGTTGAGCGCCTTCTCCATTCGCTGGAAGCGGCGTACGTCGACCACCGTCACCTGCGGATTGGCAACGAACCAGCCGGCAGCGTCGATCTGGTGGTCGGCGATGAAATCCTTCACCTTGGGGCTGTCGATCCCCGGCCAGCCTTCGACGTTGGCGAACAGAAGGTCCATGAGTTCGGGGATCTTGGTCGCAAAGTCATTGATGTAGGCGTCCCAGTCGCCGTCGTAAGCGGTCGCGAACAGGATGCGCGTATCATCGTCGAAAAAGACGAAGCGCATGTCGTGCAGGGTGGAGACGCGCTGGGCGCCGTCCATGTTGCCGGCGGTGAGATCGAAGATCCGTCGCAGGCGCTCCGCGCCGCCCGGCTTGAGCGTCGCGATGGCGGTGAGTTCGGACACGTTGCCGGATTGCTTGCCGGCGCGGCCGGCCGACCGGGCGCTGCCCTTCAGGTCCGGATTATGTTTGCGGATCATCGCCTCGAGCGCGATCTTGGCGAGGTGGGGTGCATCGGCGGCGACTTCCTCCACCCGGCGACGGATTTCCTGAAGCTTGCTCTCATCCGCGAGGCGCGGGTCCTTGTTGTCTGTGGTCATCACGACCTCCTGCTTGTTCAATCGGGAATGTCATCGAGCCGGTCAGGCTCGATCCGGGGGCGCGCGTTCATCCGATGGCGGTAGCTGGTGGAGCGTTCGTAAGCCGCCCGGCGGATGCGCATGATCTGGCCGAGTGGGCGGTGCGCCTCTACGCCGTTCCATGGATTGAAAGACAGGACGTCGTCGCCATACACCTGGCGTGCCGGGGCGTAAGCGTCCTGCGCTGCGAACCGCAGCGTCGCGATCGGGCGATGCGGCGACACCTTCTCGTCCCAGCGTACCGCCGCATCCTCGACCGGCATCTCCGCCAGATCGGTGCAGAACTGCGCCGACAGGGCATATTCCGCGCCCTGGCCGGCGAAATGCTCCACCATAACATCCCGCATCGTGGAGAAATCCGTCTTGCCCACCGGCTGTCCCGTCAAGGCCCGGACGTTATCGGAAGCTGGGGACAGCGCCAGCTTGGCGACATGGTCACCGAAGCGGATAGCACCTTGCGTATGGTAGCTCTCGCCGAGCGGATGATGGTTGTCGCGCGCCAAACCTTCGAGTGTCGCCCCCGGCGTCATCCCCAACGCCTCCACTGTCTTCTTGGCACCCCGCGCAGTGCCCGCGATCAGCCGCTGGAAGGTGTCGGGCGCATGCGCATTCGCCTCGAGAAGGCTCAGCATCAGCTTGTATTTGGCGATGGTGCCAAAGGCGAGGACGGGAAAGTTCACCATCAGGAAATCCTGGTTGGCGCCCCCGATATCGGGCGACAACCGCTCTCCTTCGACGCCGATCACCTTGATCGCGAAGCCTCGCGGCGCAGGGATCGCGTCCGAATGAATGTCGCTGGGTGCCGAGGACAGCCGTGCGACCACACCATACGTGGCTGGGCGCACGAAGATACCCTGCCGCAGTTCCGGCGCCAGATCGTCGTGAACCGTCAATGTGCCCTTCAGGACGGCATGTGACTTGGCATGCGCGTCGCGGATCGCGTGACGGTGATGCTCGAAAGCGCAGCGGTTGCCGGCCGCCATCTGCTCGACGATCTCGGCCGTCAGGCGCTCTTCATCCTCGGCGATCGTCTCGATGTCGGACGAATAGAGAAGCGGTGCTTTCAACCCTGACCTCGCTTGCTGACCTTGTTCAAGTGCGCTTCGACCCAACGTGCTCGAAGAGATTAGCAACTAACAACACACAAGGGAACCGTGTGGTTCCCTTTCTTTGCAACCTCTGCTATGCGCGTCCGCAGGGAAACGATTGATCGAAACGGAAAGGCTCAGCGCGACGGTGCTTCGTAGCCAGGCGAAGTCAGATCCCCGCCGTCGGGGGCGTTAGAAGGAGCTTGCCATGCATTACAGCAGCGGAAACTATGAAGCTTTCGTCCGCCCCCGCAAGCCGGATGGCGCTGACAGGAAGACGGCATGGTTCGTCGGCTCCGGGCTGGCCGGACTGGCGGGCGCGGCCTTCCTGATCCGCGACGGCGGTGTTGCTGGCGAGCGCATCACCATTCTTGAAGAGCTGGATCTTCCCGGTGGCGCACTCGATGGTCTCGACGTGCCGGAGAAGGGCTTCGTCATCCGCGGCGGCCGCGAGATGGAGGAGCATTTTGAATGCCTGTGGGATCTCTACCGTTCGATCCCGTCGTTGGAGATCGAGGATGCCAGCGTCCTCGACGAATTCTACCGGCTCAACAAGGATGATCCGAACATCTCCTTGCAGCGCGTGACCCAGAACCAGGGCCAGGACGTGCCGGACAAGCATCTGCTGACGCTGAGCGCCCGGGCGCAAAAGGACCTGATCTCGGTCTTCCTGGCATCGCGCGAAGAGATGGAGAACAAGCGGATCAACGAGGTCTTCAGCAAGGACTTTTTCGAAAGCAACTTCTGGCTCTATTGGCGCACCATGTTCGCCTTCGAAGAGTGGCACTCCGCCCTCGAGATGAAGCTCTACATTCACCGTTTTATCCACCATATCGCTCATCTCGCGGACTTCTCTTCGTTGAAGTTCAATCGCTACAACCAGTACGAGTCCATGGTGCTGCCGCTGGTTAAATGGCTGACCGATCACGGCGTTCAGTTCCGCTACGGCGTTGAGGTGACGGATGTGGATTTCGACATCCGGGAAGGCCACAAGGAAGCGACCCGAATTCACTGGAGGGAGAAGGGCGAGGAAGGCGGCGTCGATCTTGGCCCCGACGATCTCGTCTTCATCACCATCGGCTCGCTGACCGAAAACTCGAACAATGGCGATCACCACACCCCGGCGGAACTAAACGAGGGACCGGCGCCGGCTTGGGATCTGTGGCGGCGCATCGCGGCGAAGGACCCGGCCTTCGGACGCCCGGATGTGTTCGGTGCCCATATTCCTGAGACGAAATGGGCATCGGCATCGATAACCGCGCGCGATCCCCGGATCGCGCGGTACGTCGAGAAGATCACCAAGCGTAACCCCTTCACCGGCAAGATCGTCTCGGCCGGCATCGTCACGGCGAAGGATTCTGCATGGCTGCTGAGCTGGACGGTCCACCGGCAGCCGCATTTTAAAAAGCAGCCCAAGGACCAGATGATCGCTTGGTTCTATGCGCTCTTCGTGGATTGCCCCGGCGACTATGTGAAGAAGCCGATGCAGGAGTGCACCGGCGAGGAGATCACCCAAGAGTGGCTCTATCACCTTGGCGTGCCGGTCGAGGAAATCCCGGAGCTCGCCGCAATTGGCGCCAATACGGTTCCGACGATGATGCCCTATATCACCGCATTTTTTATGCCACGTCAGGCCGGCGACCGCCCGGACGTGGTTCCGGAAGGGGCAGTGAATTTCGCCTTCATCGGCCAATTCGCCGAGTCCAAGCAACGCGATTGCATCTTTACGACCGAATATTCGGTGAGAACGCCGATGGAGGCCGTCTACACGCTCATGAACGTCGAGCGCGGCGTGCCCGAGGTATTCAACTCGACCTATGACATTCGCACGCTGCTTGGCGCCATTACCCCTCTGCGCGATGGGAAGCACATCGAGTTACCGGGTCCGGCTTTCCTGCGCAAGCTAGCGATGAGCAAGCTGGAGGGCACAGAAGTCGAGAAGCTCCTTAGGGAATTCAACCTGTCCTCGGGATGACGGTGCGCTGCTTACGCGCTATCGAACTACGCCATTCTGAAAGTCCGGCGGTCGCATTGTCTTTTCAGGATCGACATGCCTCCGCGTCGGCGACTGGGTTCAGCGTTGAAATCCGGCATTCTGAAGAATGCCGCAAGTGTTCTTGAGGACCAGAGCGTTGTCACCAGAGGCCTCGTGAGTCCGCAGTAGCGATTACACGCCTCTTTGTTCATGAACGATACAGCGGATCAGGGCACTACATGGTCGAGACGTCGGTCTTACTAGCCGGTGCAGTAAACTGGTGTTGGTCGAGTGGCTTTGATAGGAGAATGGCATGCTTCGGCATTTCTTTACGGCGCATAGCCACATTGCTCGACACTCGAACAAGACGGTCGGAGAGAAACGGCCGCGCACATAGTGAACCGGCCATCCATCGATTTTGGCAGAACGGCGAGAGCCTTTTCGCCATCGTCGGCGTCGAACACGCGCCAGCCGGCCTCCGCGAAGCATCCACAAGACCAAAGCAGACCCGCGCCTCGTCCTCTACGATCAGGATTATCTTGCTGCCGACCAATGTGCCTTGGCCCATTCAATCTCCGGTCACGATAGCGGCATCTCCGAGCCGCGCTTGAAGCTCGAACACCAAACCGTCCGGACGGAAGTCGGTCGCGGCCTTGCCGCGGAAATATGAGCGAAGTGAGCGTTCGATCAGCACCGAGCCAAAGCCCTTCCGCTCAGGTAGCGATACGGGCGGACCGCCCTGCTCCCGCCAGACAAGATCAAAGCCGGCATCGCTGCCAGCGCCATCGACCTTCCAGGAGAGCGTCACGGTGCCGTCACCGTTGGAAAGTGCACCGTATTTGACGGCGTTCGTCGCCAATTCGTGCAGCGCCAGTGCGAACGCCACCGTGACCTCCGGCTTGAGCATGACGGGCGGGCCATCGATCAGGATGCGCTCGCCAATCGCGCCGTGGGGTGCGAGTGCGCGCGTCGCCAACTCGCGCAGGTCGGCCGATCGCCACGAGGCGCTGGTGAGCACGTCCGTGGCAGAGCCGAGCGCTACCAGCCGCGCCCCGAGCCTGGCCGAAGCGACCGCAGTATCGGGTGAGTTGCGGAGCGTTTGCTGAGCGATCGATTGAACAACGGCCAGCACGTTCTTGAGGCGGTGTGCCAGTTCGCCGTTCAGGAAGCGAAGGTCATTCTCGTTCCGCTTCATTTGGCGATAGTCGTGCGTTACAGTGCCGTAGCCGCTCAGCTCGCCTTTCGCGCCAAGGAGCGGGAAAACCGAGTAGAGGACCGGAATCAGTTCGCCCGTCTCGAAATGACGGAAGCACAGTTCTCCCGCCCAATGGCCGTCGCAGGCGACCGCCGGCAGCGCTTCGCTCGTGACAGTCTCAACCTGGTCGGGTGGGACGAGGTCGGAAATGGCGAGCCGGGTAATGTCGGCATCTTCCAATCCGACAAGCCGACGTCCTGCGTCGTTAATGTAAAACACGCTTCCGTCCAGGTGCGCCATACCGACGAAATCAGGACTGTTCTCGGCCAGCCGCACGAAGCGGTCACGCTCCTCCTCGCTTTCTCGCGCGTCGGTAATATCGCGCGAGACTGCGAGGATGCGGTCTGGAAGTCCGTTGGGGCCGGGGATAGGGCTAACCGCGACGTGCCACCACCTCATCGTGCCCTTCCGGGTGCCGGACCGGCCGATGAAGCTGCGTGTCTCGCCGCGGCGCGCTGCCTCGATCGCGGCGACCGCGTCCGCGTTGTCGGCATCGTGCCAGAAATCCGTCCAGCGACAGCCGACGATGGCGTTGAAGTCGCTCACCTCCATAACGCGCTGGCCGCCTTGGCTCATGAAGGTCAAGCACCCGTCAGGGTCAAGCACCGTGATGCAATCGGTAGAACTGGCCAGCACGCCCGACAGGAAGCTTTCCCGCTCCACAGTTTGCCGCTCGCGCTCGACCAACTCCTCGTTAAGTCGATGTCCCCGGCGCAGGGAGTCGCGCAACTCGGCCGTCAGCATGACGAGCCCGATCATAACGACCAGGAATAATGAGGCGGCAACCCACTGCTGGCGAGGCACCCAGGTCGAGTCCGTTACGGATCCTAGTGAGACGATGCCGGTAGTCGCCGACAGAATAGCCGCGAACAATCCCGGACACTTGCCGAGGATCAGGGCAATAGCAATCGTCGCCGGAATAAATGGGAGCCACGGCAGCGTGTCGGGTACGAACAGGATGCGTGCCACGCCAACACCGATGATCGCCACAGCGGCGAGCAGGTATTGAGCCGGGGCCCGAAGCGGGCGATTGAATGACCAGACAACGATCCGGTCGAAGAAGCTGCCAGGGTGCATCCGTATCATCTGCCTCCAAAGCCTGGACAAGGCCCCGCGCCGATCCTTCAAGCTTCATAATACTGACAGTTTGCTGTCGGGACCGACCACATTGGTGTCATAACCGCTCGGAACCTGTTGAAAGACCTCTCTCGCGCCGACTGTACCGTTTGGGGGTGTGGAACGGGAGAGCGGTTCCAACAATCCAACATCGTGCTGGCCGCTGCATCACATCTATCGTTTTGTAGCTGAGAGCCGACACGTAGGCCGTCAGCGCCCTCTATCTGAGGTTCCCCAGGCCGAGATGCGGCCCTTGGCTTTCCAGTGCTCTCGACACGAGCAGTGGCTGCCCGGATATGGTAGCCGCGCGCCGCCGTAGTCATGAAGAACTGTGGAGACGCTGGCCGCAGCGGTCGATCGGCCATCATGTCCTCCCGTCAAGCATTGGCGCCAGACGTCCCGACCCTCGCGCCGAAGCCGACGAGGCGTGAATACGCTAGCATGGCATAGCCAATGGCGAGGCTTGCAAGGGTCAGGGCCGGGATCGTGACCTCGCCCAGGCTCGCATGCATCTGGTTCAACGGGACGAACGTGTGGACGCCGGCGGTGGACGGGATCAAGTGAGAGAGAGCGGCGATGAAGCGCGGCATCTGATCGAGCGGATAGGCGGTCCCGGTAAGGAAGAAGAACGGCACCGAGGTCGGTGCCAGGATGTAGGTCGCCCGTTCGGCGCAATCGAACACGCTACCGACGAGCAGCCCCAGGGCAGCAACCGCCGTGGCGAAGAGAGGGACCATCACCATCATGCCGGCAATGTTGCCATCGACGGGCACAGCCTGGAGCCAGAAGATGAACCCGAACAGGAAATAGCATCCCAGGATGCCCACCGACGTGAACGCCGCCAGCGTTCCCCAGAACTCCGCGACACCCATCCGCCATGCGCCCGAGCGGCGTCGTCCGCCCATGAAGGTAGCGGCGCCGAAGAGCAGCGTTTGTTGAACGATGATCACCGCCACCGCCGGAAAGACATAGCCCTTGTAACCACCTGTCCGATTGAACAACGGTTCGGTGGTGACCGCGACGGGCAGCCCGCTGCGACTGAGTTGGTTCCCGGAGATCAGCCGTGACGTGGCGATGTTCTGGATGACAGCCGTTACTGCTTCGCCGATGGTGCTGGCGCGCAGGAGGTAGGTTGCATTGACCCACAAGGCGACGCCGGAGCCGGGCGTTCCGGTGCGAAGCTGACGCTCCAGATCATCGGAGATGAGGATGATCCCGTCAGCCTTGCCGGTTCGCATGATCTGCCTGGCCGTGGTCACGTTCGGGACGACCTCGGCAACCCGGATGGCGCGCGTGGCGTCCAGGTCGACGATCATCGCTCGACTGAGGGCGCTGTCATCCTGGTCAACCACGACGACGGGCAGCTTCTGGGCAGCTTCGTGCGCGTAGGGCGCAGGATAGTAGAATGCGTAGAGGACGACGGCGAGCAGCGTCGTGCTGAGCAGCGTGCGCGACGTCAGAATGGTGCGCCACGTCGTGAGGAAGGCGGAATCGAAGCTCATGCCCCGCGCGACCTCGCCATGATCAGAGCGACCGATCCGGCCCAGGCGATGACGACATAGGCTGCCAGCGTCATGGCCGGAGCGACCATTGCCGCAACCGACTGGCCATTGACCTCACCCATCTGGAGAGCGACATAATGGGTCAGCGGCAGCACGTTGCTCCAGATGTGGGCAAAGGCGTTGGCGCCGTTCAGCGGCAACGTCGCGCCCGAATAGGCAAGCGCCGAACCGGCATAGACGGCGCTCGCCGACAGAGCGGTCGCGGTTTCGCGTGTCACCGCGACGAGCAGGGCCGCAATCGCCGCGGTCGCCGCGTAGAACAGCGTCTGCCCGAATGCGATCAGCGGCACGCTTCCCTCGATGCGCCATCCGCGCGCCAGAGTGAGATAAAGGAGCCAGACGACCCCCCACAGGCTGACGGCGGCGACATAGGGCAGCATCTTGCCCGCCAGAGCCGGCGCAACCCTGCCGCTGGCTGATGCCCAGTCGGACAGCGACCCGTCCCGCAACTCGCGGCCGATCGCCATCGCACAGACGCAGGCGGCCACGAGGTGGAGAACCGCCGGGAAGATCAGCAGGCCCAGGAACCATTCGAAACTGGACGGCGCGTTGCCGAGCGGCGTCGCCTCGACGGCGAGCCGACGGACACGGCTGGCCGGCACGGCATGGTTCATGAGTTGGTTCGCGGCAATCTCCGGGATGGCCTCGCGGACTGCTTCGGCGGCGGCACGGGACACCTGTCCACCGGCGCTCAGGAAGCTGCCGTTGTACAGGATGCGGATGACCGGTTCGCGATGACGCGCGACGCTCTCGCCAAGACCAGCGGGAATATGCACGAAACCCATGACGTTGCCCGCGCGGACCGCACGAACGGCCTCGACCTCGCCCGGATAGAGCGCCGTGAGATGAACGAGCGGTGATGCGTCGAGCGCGCGGATGATGGCCCGGCTAGCGGTGCTGCCGTCACTATCCACAACGGCCAGCGGCAGCTGACGCATCGGCCCCTGCCAAAAAATGGCGGCGACGATGAAGATCAGGATGCCGGGCACCAGCGTCAGCCCCGCCAAGTCCCAGTGGTCGTGACGCAGATGACGCAGCTCAAGCGTGAGAGCCTGCCGGAACGCGCTCATTGCGGCCAGTCGAACAGGACGCTCATTCCCGGGCGCAACTTTGCAATCGGCGTAACCGGATGCAGCCGGACCTCGAAGGTGCGCACGTCATAGCCTGATGCCTCGCGCGTCGCGCGCCAGGTCGCAAAGTCCCCCCTTGGCGCGATGAGGTAGACCTTGAAGTCGGCATCGCGCCCCAGCGCTGGAATATGGCCGTGCAGTATCGTGCCGACACTGAGGCCGCGATAGTGATCCTCCCGCAGGTTGAGCGCGATCCACGGGTGGTCGATGTCGATGACCTGATAGGCCGGGATGACGGGACTGACGACCTCGCCGGGCTGGACCAGCTTGCGCGCCACCTCGCCGGCGATCGGTGAGACCAGCCGCGTTTCCTGCTCAAGTGCCGTGGCGGTTCGCAGCCCGGCCTCGGCGATCCGGACCTGAGCGTTGACGGCCTGCTTGTTCTGCGGACGCGCGCCTGCCAACGCCTTCAGATACTGCTGGCGGGCGGCTTCGGCATTGCGCGCGCTGCTGTCTCGCGCCGCAGCCGCCTCGTCCCGGCGTTGGGCAGCGACCACGCCTTCGGCGTAGAGGTTGGCGGTGCGACGGCTCGTGACGGCAGCAAGATCCGCTGCCGCCTGAGCGGCCTGCCATGTCGAACGCAGCGTCGCGACATCCTCGGTCCGCGCGCCCTCATTGGTTTCAGACGCGACCGCGCGCGCGGCGTCGAGAGCGCCCTGCGCCTGCGCCTGGCTGCCGGCGATCTCCGGGCTGGACAGGGTGGCAAGCAGCGTGCCCGCTTGCACGCGCTGGCCTTCCTCCGCAATCAGACGCTCGACGCGCGCCAGCGCCTTGGTGCCGACATTGACCTCGTCCGCATCGACCATACCCTGCAGCTGCTCAGGTGCCGGACGGCTCGCCAGCCAGAGGCCCGCCGCGACGACGGCGACGACGACCATAGCGACGAGGATCGCGATCGGTCGCGCGCGTCGCTTCGTCCGGGTGGCTGATCCCTCGCTCACTTATCATCCCCCAGACGTCTATCGGCGCGGGCCAGATAGGTGGTGAAGTCGTCAACGCGGTGACTGGCCGCGAGCAACCCGGCGAGGGCCAGATCATATTCATAGGCTGCCGCGATCCGCTGGGTCTGCGTGGTCGCAAGCGTGGCCTCGGCATCGACCAGCGAGGAGGATGGCGTCTCGCCCTCTCTGAAGGAGATGCGCTGAACCCTGAGGTTCTCCCGCGCTGCCGCCAGATTGCTGTCGAGCAGCAGAAAGGATCGGCGAGCCGTCTCGACCAGGTTCCAGGCCCGGACGATCTCGCCTGCGACATCCTTGCGCGCCTGGGCTGCCGCATCTGCCGCCGCTCGCTCCCGTTCACGCGCCGCGTCGAGCGACTTCCTGCGGTCAAAGTTGGACAGCAGGGTGTAGCGCAGGGTGACCCCTGCGACCCAGTCCGGTTCCGTGGGCAGCGCATTGTCGCGATTGGCGTTGTAGCTGCCGAACGCGAAGGCTTGCGGGCGGTAGCGCGATTTCGCCAGGCCGACCCCCGCGCTGGCGATGTCACGCGCTGCGTCGGCGCCGCGGGCCCGGGGCGTCGCGTCTATGCCCTCCAGGAATGTGCCGACGGGAGGCAGTGGCTGCGAGTTGACGAACAGCGGCGTCGATGCGCTGACGCCGGCGGGTCGGTCCAGCAACCGCGACAGCGCGTCGGCAGCAGTCGCTTCCTCGAGTTGCGCGCGAATGAAGGCGCGTTCGGCGGCGTCGCGGGCGACCTGGACCTGGAGGACGCGCGCATGGGGAATGACCCCGTTCTGCTCGAGCTTCACGGCATCCGACAGATGCCGATCGAACCCCGCGAGCGTCTCGCGCGTCGACCGGGTTAGCTGGGCGGCCACCTGCTGACCGAAATAGGTGCGGACCAACCCGACGCGAGACAGGTCGCGACCACCCGCCCGCCTGGCGCGGGCCACCTCCACCGCGCCGTCCGCACCCGCCTGGATCGCCGGGATTGCACCGCCCGTGTAGAGCGGCATGGCAGCGGTGATCGCCGGCCGGAAGACGGTGTCGCGTGCCTGATACTGGAGCGTGTCCGGGATCGCGCCGAAGATCGTCGGCAGGGCGGCACCCAACCGCTGGCTCACCTCACCGACCACCTGCTGCAATCCCGCGGGGAACTCGCCGGGCAATTGCGACAGGAAGTTCATCGCGGCGGCTGCGGCATTGTCCTTCGGTCCGGTCAGGTCGAGCGACAAGGTCTTCTGGTACTCGATGACGCTTGCCGACGTGGTGACCACCGGACGGTTCAGGCTTCGGGTGGCCCCGGCGATCAACTCGCTTGCCCGGACGGCATGATCCTCGCCCGACAGCCCAGGCGAGGAGTCATCGATCCGCGCCAGGGCAGCATCGAAGCTCAGTTCCTGCGTGGCCTTCTCGCTTTGGTTCTGGGCATGCGCCGTCGTGGCGCAAAGCAGAGCAGCGATTGGGGCAGTTTGCCATGCAGGGCGACGCATCATGCGGTCGCCTCCGATCCGCTCAAGAACAGATTGCGCGCGCTCCGAGCGAGCCGAACCGGCCGAAGCGAGGTGACATCGACGCTGCACCACACGCTCCTGACCTCGGCCAGCACGGTCTCGCCACGTCGTACCGTGGCATCGAAGAACGCCTTTGCGCCGACGACGCGTTCCAGAAGCATCTGAACGTCGACACGCTCCTCGAGAAAGGCAGGGCAACGATAACTGATCTCGTGCTTCAGGGCGATCCATGCGACCGAGTGCACCAGATCGCCAGGAGCGTTCTGCGTCCAGAAGGCCGTCACCGCGTCCTGGACCCACCGCAGATAGACCGTGTTGTTCACGTGCCCCATGTGATCGATGTCCGAGGCGACCACCTGGAATGTGCAGAAGTGGCCTTTGCCGCCGTCGGGCATCTGATCCGTCCCCCACGGCATCGTTGACAAGGATCAAACCCTAGCGCATATTGTCATTCATGACAATAGGGATGACCTCCCCGCGACGTCGTCGGCGACATCCGGACGAGCGTCGCGCCGAGGCGATCGCTGCAGCCCGGAAGATCCTCGTCGAGGATGGACCCGCCGCGATCACGCTCCAGGCCGTAGCCGCAGCGCTTGGCATGGCGCACGGAAGCATGACCCATCACTTCGGCACCGCCGCCAACCTTCAGGCGGCGGTGGCGGACGTGCTGATCGAGCAGCTGCTGTTCGGCGTGCGAAACGGCACATGTGCGTTGAAGGCCGGGACGATCGACGAGGCAGATCTGGTCGATCTCGTGTTCGATGTGTTCGAGGAAACCGGCGTCGGCAGACTTATCGGTTTCCTCTCGGCCTCTGGCAGTACGCTTCTGCGGCCACTATTCGAGCGATTAGCACGTCTCTCCCGCGAGATCGCGGCCGACCAGCAGGAAGGCTCGGCGTTCACCGAGTCGGAGTTGCCCACCATCATCGAGAGCGTCGTTACGCCGGCGCTGAGCGCCTCCCTGATCGGCGCAGAGCTTCTGCAAGCGCTTGACCTCGAACCATTCCACACCCGCGAACGGGTAGTCCGTCATCTTGCCGCCCAGCGCGCGATCCGGGGTATCGAGTTGAAAGGTTCGTCCAGCGGGTAGCCCCACGTTTCCACCGATGGCAACCGACCTAGTCGCCTTCCCGATCTATCGGAATTCTTCCCATACCGATGATTGCAAGGCCATCAGCAAGGAAGGTTGCGCGATGCGGACAAGCTCGGCTCGTTCACGAGGTCGGCACCGCCAGAGCCTTCCTGGCGCGGTGCAGGGCGGTCACCCGCTTGACGTGGGCAATGCTGCACCCGGCAAGTTCGGCCGTCTTTGCGATGCTCATGCCGGCCTCGCGTAGGCTCACGATGCGGCGATGGTGGGCGAGGTCCGGCTTGCGGCCGGTGTAGCGCCCCGCCCGCCTGGCGATCTCAATCCCCTCGCGTTGCCGCTCGCGCCTGGTCTCGTAATCGTCGCGCGCCGTCTGCAATGCCACGCGCAGCAGCATGTCCTGCACCGCTTCCAGCACAATGCGCGCGACACCCGCGCTGTCGGCCACTAAGTCGCTGAGATCCACGATGCCCGGCACTGCCAGCCGAGCTCCCCGGCCGCGGATCGTCTCAACCAGCAGCTCCGCTTCCGGCAGCGGCAGGCGGCTGATGCGGTCTATCTTCTCCGCCACCACGACCTCGCCCGGCTGCAAATCCGCCACCATTCGCAGCAGCTCCGGACGGTCGGGCCGCGCACCCGACGCCTTCTCCCGGTACACCGCTGCGATGTAGAAGCCGGCCGCCCGCGCGCCGGCCACGATGCTCTCCTGCCGCGTCAGGTCCTGCTCATCCGTGCTCACACGGAGGTACACCCGCGCTGCCCTCACCTCGCTGCCTGCCATCTGCTCCCTACTCCCGCCCGGCGCACTTGGGTATACCCATGTGAGCCACCGCTGCGGCATCCGGCTCGGAATAGCAAGCGCCGATCCTGTCGAGCCTAGCTCAGCTAGTCAGGCCTAAGTAGCTACCACGCGCAGATATGAACGGCCACCAATCACTAAACCCGTTGAAGGGTCCTGCTTTGCGCTATCCGTCAGCGCCGACATCCGGTAAGGTCTGGTGATTGGGTCAGCCAAGCGAGTTCAGTGCAGATGGAAGCACAGAGGGTCAAGATCGTGGATGGTGGCAAGCTCGTGATCCCGGCGGCAATGCGCCGTGAGCTCGGGATCACCACAGGTGACACCGTTCTCGTCGATGTGGACGATGGCGAGTTGCGGGTACGGTCCGTACCGAGAGCGTTAGAGCGGGCTCGCGCGATCCTTCGCAAGTATGTGCCCGAAGGCGTCGGCCTGGCTGACGAGCTGATTGCCGAACGCCGGCGTGAGGCGGAGCGTGAGTAGCAAGGTCGTACTCGACGCCTCCGCCCTGCTCTGCCTTCTGAACGACGAGCCCGGGGCTGATCGGGTAGTCGACGTGCTGACCCGCAGTGTCATCGGAACGGCAAACCTGGCCGAGGTCGTGTCCAAGCTGCGGGAGCGTGGCCTGTCGCTGGACGAGGTGCGTGAGGCGCTCGGCGGGTTGCACCTCGATGTTCGGCCGCTCTCCCCTGCCCAGGCGCTCATCATAGGCGACCTCCGGCCGTCGACGAAGGCACTTGGTCTTTCGCTTGGCGACCGGGCATGCCTTGCTTTGGCGATCGATCTGCAAGCGCAGATGTTCACGACGGACGGCCCGCTGGCGAGCGCGGATGTCGGCATTACCATCACCAACGTGCGCCCTCTGGCGTAGTAGGCCCATATTCGTGCTTTTGGGTACGGTACGCTGCAGACGGGGACACGCATGACAACCGTTCCGACACTGGTGCGCGACACCATTCTGATCACGCACGCCAACCCCGAGGATAACCGGTTCGCGCGGTGGCTCGCAGGTCGCTTGACCACTGCCGGGTACAAGGTCTGGGTCGACGTTCGCGCGCTTCGGGGTGGCGACGATTTCTGGGACAAGATCGAGCACGTGCTGCGGCACGAGGCGATCAAGCAGATCGTCGTCGTGTCCGAGCACATCGGCAAGCAAGGCGTAAAGAAGGAACTCGCCCTCGGCGACGTCATGCGTCGCAAGCTCGGCGATGCGGAATTTATGATTCCGATCCGAATCGCCGACGTGGATTTCGGCGATTTCCCGACGGAGATCCTCCGCCAGAACGCACACAATGCGTTCCCTAACTGGGCTGCCTGCCTTCAGCCCCTGTTCGAAACGCTCGACTCCTCACGTGTGCCAAAGGTCGAGCATCCGGACGCCGAGCAGCTTGCGATGATCGTCGCTGCCCAAGAGGACGGTCGAAAGCTGGTCACTTCAAGTCCCGAGACGCTCTACAGCAACTGGTTCGAACTCCGGGCGAGGCCTGACGTCTGGATCCTGGAGGCGAAGGGAACGACTGCGCAGCTGGAAGCCTGGAGCCAGTTCACACGTGTTCCCCATGTACTGCACGATGGAGGCGCGATCGCCTTCTGCGGACCCGATGCTATCGAGCGTCTCGACAACGGCGCTCCGCCTTTGAAGGCGCGCGCCAGCTTGCCATTCAACGGCGTGATCGACGGTACCTATAGCCGCCACTTCGGTGAGCGTTCCAATGCACGGCGGATCGCCGTCAATTTGATGCGTCAGCACTGGGACCTGGCCATGCATCGTCTCGGGCTACTTCCTGTCGATTTCGCCTCGGGCGCCCGCGGCCGCTTCTTCCCCGACGGACTCATCGACGGAAGAGTGAAGCTGACGCTGAGCGACGGACATCGGGTCGACCGGGTCCTGAGCGGCAAGTTCAAGGATCGGCGCTGGCATCTGTGCCTTGTCGCTCAACCCAAGCTCTGGCCGGATGCTCTCTTCCGGGTCCATGCCAATGTCGCGGTGACGACCGATGGCCGAACCCCGCTCCCGGGTGAACAGCTGCAGCGTATCCGGTTGCGCCTCACGCGGTCTTGGTTCAACGACAAATGGCGCGACATGCTGCTCGCCGCGATGGGGTGGCTTGCCGAAGGTGATCCGACCCTAGACATTGCCGCGTCCGGTGAGCGCCTTGCGGTTGCCAGCCTACCGATGAGCTTCGACTTCCCAGTCAGCTTCGCCGCGGAAGAGGACCGCCGAGTCGAGGAAGACGAATCCGGCCAGATAACCCTGTCAGAGGACTTCGAAACGGCTTTCGACCGGGATGAGATGCCGGAGGAGGCCGACGCATGAGCATTCTCACGCATCGCATCGCCGAACCTTTGCTCGAGTTCGGTCACGGGCAGCAGATGGAAGCGCCAAAGATGGGCTCTTCCTCTTCGGGCCGCTCGAAGGCCCCGATGGCCGCTCCCAGGTGCGCTTGGGCGTCATCGGGACGGAGAGCGGCGTCGGCCTATCCCGCCGCTGGTTAGAGCGGATCAGCCTACATATCCCCGGCAAGGTCGATGCGAAGGGCAAGCCCGTTCTATGGGCACCCGCATGGCCAGGCTTCGAGGCCTGCTTCGGCATCGCGCTGCCAACCCGCGGCATGGTCGAGCTAGCGCTCAAGAGCGGCGACATCGATCATTGCATCAAGAAGAACAATCGCGCCGACGCGGTCCGATCCACGGTGCTGCTGTTCGCCGACGCGATCCGCGCGCACATCCGCGCCGAGGAGCGCCGTCCCGACGTCTGGCTCGTTGTCGTTCCGGACGTCGTCTATCGCTACGGACGTCCCCAGGTAGCACCACCGCCCAGAGACGAGCGCACTCCCTCTGACATCACGAGCTTCAAGGACGCCAAACGCTTCTTCCAGATGGGCGGCGACCTGTTCCCAGACACGGTGCGGGATGCCGAAACCTACCTGTTCTCGAGCAATTTCCACCACCAGTTGAAAGCCGAGTTGCTGCAGGACGGCGTCGTCCTCCAGCTGATCCTCGAAAGCACGCTGGTCGACCGCAACCTCAACATCACCAACGACCGCCGGCGCGGCCTCCAGGACGAGGCCACGGTTGCCTGGAACTTCTGCACCACGCTCTACTTCAAGATGGACGCCAAGCCGTGGGCGCTGGCCCATGTCCGCCCTGGCGTTTGCTACGTCGGACTGGTGTTTAAGAACGACGACACGCCTGCGGCAACGGGCGAGGCCTGTTGCGCCGCGCAGATGTTCCTCAACTCAGGCGACGGTCTCGTATTTCGCGGCGCCCTTGGCCCCTGGTACTCTGACGAGTGCAAGGAATATCACCTGTCGAGGAGCGCGGCGGCGAATTTGATGACCTCGGTGGTCGAGGGCTATAAGCTCAAGCACGGCAAGCCACCGAACCAGCTGTTCATCCATGGCCGTCACCGCTTTTCCCACGATGAGTGGGACGGCTTTTGCAGCGCAGTGCCCACTGAAACACAGCTGGTAGGAGTCAGGATCAAGCAGCTCGATGATGTTCGGCTGTTCCGCCCCTCTGCGTCGACACCGGTCCTGCGCGGCACAGCCCTTACCGTGGGTGACTGGTCAGGTTACCTTTGGGCGCGGGGGTTCGTGCCGCGGCTGGCAGGGTATCAAGGGTTCGAGACACCCAAGCCGCTCACCGTCGACGTGACGCATGGCGAAGGGGACATTGTAGAGGTGCTCGGCGACATCCTTGCGCTCACCAAGGTAAACTATAACGCCTGCGATTTTGCGAGCGCCCTACCCGTGACGCTCAAGTTCGCCGACCGGGTGGGTGAGATCCTGATGGCGTCGCCTCATACCGTTACCGCACCGCCGCTGCCGTTCCGGCACTACATCTGATCCCATGAGCGCCGACTGATGCCGATGGCAGGTCGAGCGTAAGGCGAAGACTCTGACGTCCACCAATTTAGATGCAAATCCGCTATTTCGGGAGCGTGCCGCCGGGCAGATGCCGTCCACCATTTCAGGAAAACCTACACATGGCCATCGCAAGAAGCGCTATGTCCGATAAACGCGATTCTCGGACATAGGAATTGGCTTCGGGAGAGGGCGCCGCTAGGCTTCACGCGATGGCCCGCGACCTGCTTCCGATCTCGACCAACCTGCCGGCCGACCTGCTCGCCGAGATCGAAGGCGCGCGCGATACGCTTGCCACGGCCAAGGCCGGTTCGACCCAGAAAGCCTATGCCTCGGATTGGGAGCGGTTCTGCGACTTCTGCGACGCGCGCAATGTCGAAGCGCTGCCCGCGCACCCCGACATCGTTGCCCTGTTCGCGCATGTCGAGGCCGACGCCGGCATTGCTCCGGTCACGATCGGCCGACGGATCGCAGCGATCAACCATCATCACAAGGAGGCAGGTCTCGCGTCGCCCAGCGCGCGGGACGCCGCCGGCGTCATCGCCCAGATGATGGCAGGCGTGCGCCGCAAATATTCCCGGAAGAAGGACCAGAAGACGCCGGCGGCGGCGGACGTGCTCACCGCCATGCTCGCGACGATCCAGGGCACAGGCCTGCGGGCAAGGCGCGACCGGGCGATTCTCGCGGTCGGCATGGCAGGCGCGTTCCGCCGCTCCGAGATCGCGGCGATGCAACTCCCCGATCTCGCCTTCGAGACGTCCGGCGTGCGGATCACCATCCCCCGCTCGAAAGGCGATCAGGAGGCTGAAGGCCAGGAGATCGCGATCCCCGAGGGCCGCCGCATCCGGCCCGTGGCTCTTCTCACCGACTGGCTTCAGGCTGCCGATCTGCAGGGTCTAGATCCCTCGACCGGCAAGCCGCGGACTGGCCCCGTGTTCCGTCGGCTGACACGGGGTGACGCGCTCACAGTGGACCCGATCACTGACAAGACCGTGGCCCGTCTTGTCAAAGTCTGCGCGTCGACGGCCGGGCTAGATCCGACCCTTTTCTCCGGACATTCGCTGCGCGCGGGGTTCCTGACCGAGGCGGCCGCCAAGCGTGCGAACCTGTTCAAGATGAAGGACCATTCGCGGCACAAGTCGCTCGACACAGTCGCGGGCTATGTCCGCGATGCGGCGATCTTCGACGATCATGCCGGCGAGGAGTTCTTATGACGCCGAGCGGCGTGGCGCCAGAATGGCAGGCCTACGCCATGCCGGACTATGATGCGGCAATGACGCGGGCATGCGCCGAGCTTCAGCAGCGTATCCTCGCCGACCCCACCTATCGGATGTCCATTCTGACCGACCCGCGTGACCTGCATCGAGCCTTGTTTGCCGAGTTCACGCCGTCCGGTTACACCGAATATGCTGGCACCTATCGGGGCACGGTCGGCACCTCGCTCGAGGGACGGCGCATGGGCGCCCCGCAAATTTTCGATCTCAAGAAGAGCTTCGCATTCGAGGAACCTCAGAAGGTCACTGCCGCGCTCGATTTCATGCTTTCCGAGGTTCGGCGCGAACTGGTCCCGGCACGAGCTGCCACGCCTTATGTTCAGCTCCTGACCTTGACCCACCTCTTCTGCTGGTTTGGGAAGATCCACCCCTTTCTCGACGGCAATGGCCACGTCCAGCGGGCCCTGTTCGCCGCGGCGGCGGCCGAGCTGGAAGTTCCGCTCGCCTCGCGATTCGCTATCCATCCGCGCCCGTTCGACCGGCTTCTGGCTTGGCCGCTGGAGAGGTTCACGATCGCCAAGCCTGATCAGCGCGAGCATTTTCTCGCGATGGTCGCCGAATATCTGAGCTCTTGGTTGGCCGGACCATTTGACCGGCCTGCGAGCGGCATCGCGCCGTAAGCGGCCCGGGCAGCTTCGAAGTTTTAGAGTTCGATCAGCGTATAGCCGCGATCGCCGAGCACAGTCCGGGTCCAGTCCTTGGCGATGGCGACACCCTCCGTGTCCAAGGAGATTGCCGCGTCGGCCCGATCGAACAGCGCGATGCAAAGCTCATCGTTGTCGAACCGCGATCGGTACTGGATACCATCGAGGCTGGTGGTGCTGTAGATTTCCGCTGAGATCCGCTGCGGCACCGCATACGCGCCAGGATTATCCACCGGATCGAAGTCGGCCGAGACTCCGGCGGTGGTCGTTCTAAACCAGCCGAGACCCGGTCCGTGGACCTTCGCCAGCCGGATCGGTCGCGTTGCGGAGAAGCTTGCAGCGCGTCTCCTGGCGACCTGATCCCAAAGGACATCCCGGTCCGTCGGCCTCCTCAGCAAGGTCTCCGCAAAGGGGCCGACGAGCGTCTTGCCCAAATAGAGCACACCGAATTTGCCGTCCGGATCGTCCCAACGCCAGGTCGCGTCCTTGCGGCCATACCATTTGGCCGCGACCGTCGCGGCGTGCACGCGATGAAGCACTCGCCCCGTCGCGATCGTCGCCACGGGTATCCCGCCTTTCGCTCCCATATTGCGTCAATCTTCGAGCGTACGGGCGAAACGCACTAGGCGCTCAACTTCCGCATTGCTGCCCTTCAGCAATGCGATCGGGCTCGTTCCGTCGAGCCCCTCATCGCCGCTGACGAGGAACTGCAGGACGGCCCAGCCCGTTGTATTCGGCGTGGCACCGAGAACCTTTGCAATCCCGGGGAGAATCGCATTGCCGTCGAACTGAAATGCCGGGAAGAGTTGTGTCCCGTTATCCTCGACCATCAGCAGTCGGCGATCCTTGACTGCCTTGTAGACGGCCTGGATCGTCTTGTGCCCCAACAGCGTGCGCACCTTCTCCGCCGTCAGCGCGCCGCCTGCGGCGTCGATCATCCGCCGTTTGAAGGCGATGGCGTTCGTAATTCTTTCCGCGGCTTCCGGATTATCCGTTTCGACCGCCGGGATGCCAAGCGCGAGATGGAAGACAAGGCTCGGCACGTCGACGCTGCTTATCGCCGCCGCCTTTGCCGCCGCCGGCATCATCTTGATGATGCGGTCGGTGCTCGCCACAATGCGGTCGTGGAGGATGCGATCCGCATCAACGAAACCGATATTTGCTGGGCGAACCATTCGATCATTCCTGTTGAGTCAGTTTCATATACTCCAAAACCAACACGATTTCAACTCGTGGATGAATTCGAATCTCTCAGCCCGGACCCACGAAGCAATCGGGCGCTCTCCCGCGATGCGCATTACCGCGTGCTATTTCTCGAGAGCTGCTTCCAGCGCGATGAGACCCGCTGCGTGTCGTTCCGGCTGCGCCTTTCGAAATTTGCGGATGTTTACCAACTTGAATTGAGGAGCGGGCAGCTCTCGAAGCGCTGGCAATGGGAAGGCGTCCCATTCCGGGTCTCCGGCCTCAAAACTCTCTAAGAACCTCCGATCATCAGCGCCGAGGGACCTATGGATCGCCGCCACGAGGCGACCGAACGTATGAACATGATCCTCATAGGCGAACGGCTCGAAGGGCATGCCTTCGAATTGGGCCTTGAACGCTCCGCTCTGGTCCTTTCGGCTCGGGCTGATCAGTTCAGCGATCGGGCGCCCGTGGCTTACAAGCGCCGCGACGAAACCGTGACGAACCTCATCGACGACGCCCTCTACGTCCAGCAGACGCTTCACGTCGAACAGATCGCGCGGATGTTGCCGGTCCAGCGCGGCACAAATCTTGCCGCCAAAGAGCTCGCCGTGCGAGAGACAGCGCGCTTCGACGAAAGCCTCAAATCTCTCCTGCACACGGTCGGAGCAGGGAAGATCGCGGAGAGGAAGGAGATGGCCGCGCAGGGTGGGATTCACTTCGACCTTGATCTGGGTCTTGCCGCGCTGACAGTTGAGCTTGACCTCCATACCTTCTTGGCCCTGGCGTGTCTGGGTCACGCGGGTTGGCGGGAGGCGGCGTTCGATTTCTACCTTGATCCGGGCAAGCGCCTCGCCGATCGCCTGCAGAGAGGCCGCCCGGTCTTGGAGGGGAAGGTAGGTTAGATCGATATCGACCGAGAGCCGCGGGAGGTCCCACTCGAACAGGTTGATCGCCGTGCCGCCTTTCAATGCGAAGGCCGGCTCCGCCATGACCAAAGGCAGGACGTCCAACAGCAGGCGAACCTGGTCACGATATTGGTCAGTTGCCACTCGACACAAGCTCCCTGGGGAGGAGCAGTCTGTATTTCGGGACGTACCGCCCCATTTTCGCAAGGCTGCGATCGCCGGAGCCCAGATCTATCTGGTCCACCTTCACGTGCCGCATGACCGGTAGGTCCGCCCGTTCCGCAAGGTAGAGGAACAGCCGCCGGACCTTCACCGATGTGCAGGCCTCGAGCAGGGACTGCATGAGCTTGGGGCGAAGCGACGTCATGCCCTCCACGATCTGGCAGGCCTCGACGAGATCGAATTCCTTTGGCGCGAGATGCAGCAGCTCCAGTATCGCCCGCTCGGGCGTAGCGGCTGTCAATGGATAGCCTTCCGGGGTTCGGTGCTCGGTGAGCCCGATATCGTTCGGCAGGAGCTTGGTTTGCATATGACGGACCTCCCCCCCCCAATGCTTCTGAAACCATGCCGGCAGAACCAGGGGTCGGTTCCGGCTGAGGGCGGAATGACACCCTAAGCGCCGGCGTCCTTGGGCCAAAGGTACTCGCCAGTGAGGAGGATGTGTGCCCATCCGAGCGGCGAAATATGGGCGAGAAGATGGTCGGGGGTATCGAGCCCTTCGCGGCGCCGGGCCTCAACGGCATGGCCAAGGTGCAGGGTGTTCCAGTAGACGATGATGGCGGTGAGCAGGTTGAGGCCGGCGATCCGGTAATGCTGACCCTCCGTCGTGCGGTCGCGGATTTCGCCCTGACGGCCGATGCGCAGGGCATTTTTCAGCGCATGATGTGCCTCGCCTTTGTTGAGGCCGACCTGTGCACGGCGCTGCATGCCGACGTCGAGTATCCATTCGATGATGAACAGCGTCCGCTCGATCCGGCCCACCTCGCGCAGCGCGGAGGCAAGATCGTTCTGGCGCGGATAGGAGGCGAGCTTGCGCAAGATGCTGCTCGGCGCGACCTGTCCAGCGCTCATGGTGGCGGCGCAGCGGAACAGATCGGGCCAGTTGGAAACGATCAGCGCCTCACGCGCCTTGCCGCCCACCAGCGGGCGCAATTCGCTCGGCGTCGCGGCAGGGTCGAACACGTACAGTCGTTTGGATGGGAGGTCGCGGATGCGCAGTACAAGGCGGCAGCCGAGCATCGCGCTGATCCCGAACAGATGATCGGTGAACCCGCCAGTGTCGGCGTACTGCTCTTCGATCCGTCGCCCTGCCTCATTCATCGTCAGCCCGTCGAGTAGATAAGGTGCTTCGCTGACCGTGGCTGGAATGGTCCGCGATGCAAACGGCGCGAAGCGGTCGTTGACGTGGGTATAGGCCTTGATGCCGGGATCGTTGCCGTAGCGGGCGTTGATCGTATTCATCGCTTCGCCCTGCCGTGCGGCGGGGAAGAACTGGCCATCGGCCGATGCGGATCTGCCCATACCCCAGACCTGGGCCATCGGCAGCGCCCCTTGCGCCGCGACCACGTTGGCCAGCGCCTGGTCGATCGCCTCGCTTTCGACGTGCCAGCGAGCGAGACGGGAGAGTTGCCAATAGTCGTGAGTGTTGGAAGCCTCTGCCATCTTACGCAGACCCAAATTCAGGCCCTCGGCAAGCAGGACGTTGAGCAGGCCGATTCGGTCGCCGCATGGCACGCCGGTGCGCAGATGCGTGAAGGCATCAGTGAAACCCAGCGCGGTATCGACTTCGAGCAGCAGATCGGTGATGCGGACGGGCGGCAGCCGGCGATACAGATCAAGCACCAGATCCTCGATCCCATCCGGCGCGTCAGCGGTGAGCCGATCAATGCGCAGCGTGCCGTCCTCGATGCTGCCTTTCGGAATTGTACCGCTGCGCACGGCGCGACCGAGCCGGGCAAGGCCATCAGCGAGACGCACTTTGCGGTCAGCCAGCCAGACATGCGGGTCGGACGGGACCGCCAGCTTCGCGGCATGCGCGACCGCCATCGGCACGAGGACGTGGCGCAGGTCACCATATCGATGCGAGCGGTCGAGCCATATGTCGCCCGAGCGCAGCGCGTCGCGCAGGTGAAACATGACCGCGACTTCCCGGAGGCGGGCATCATCATCGCCCTTCGCCCGCAACTGTCGCCGCCATTTGGAATGCGGGCGCAAGAAATCGTCGGCCGCCGGAACTGCGCCCTTGGTAGCGATGACGGTAGCCGCGTCCAGCAAAGGCCGTGCAACCGCCGCAGCTTTGAGGTCGAGGCATCGCAGCATGCGCGGGGCATACCGACGGAAGCGGTGATACCCCTGATCAACATAGGCCAGCGGATCATCGCCCAAGGTGTCCGTCAACGTCTTGGCCGTAGCGACGAGGCTGGTGAGCCGTTCCCATCCCGCCCCGCCCGCGACCGCATCTTCCAGCGACGCGCCGTCGCCATGCGCTTCGAGCAATGATTGACCGAGTGCAGTGAAGCCGTTCAAAGTCGCAGTGGTAGCGCCTCTGGTTTCTACGACCCGCGCGTCATGCAGTTGCTTCGCGTCGCGCCAGGTGCGGCCAACGATCCGGTCATGTGTTTCGATCACCGCATCCGCAGTCGCCGTGGCCCATTCAATGACGCAGACCGCCATGATAGCGCGGCGCCGATCGGCGCCGAGGTCGCGCAGGCCATCGGCGAAGTAGCGCTCGCCCTGCCGGCGTAGCCGGGCGACGCGATGCGGTGGAACACCGGCAAGTATACCATCATTGAGGTTCATCGCGCGCAGGAACTCGAGCCGGTCGAGCAGCCGGTTCGCCGCGGCGGAGTTGTTGCCCGGCTCAATCCGGCGCAGCCAGATGAAGCGGCTGATCGCCCCCGGCAGCATCTCGGTAGTCAGTCGGTCGAGCCCATCACAGGCGACGGGATCGAGACGGGCCGCGATCCGCTTCTCGATCCGACGTTCGGCGGCGACGAGCGCGTCCGCGCACAAACGCTCGATTGTCGTGATCGCCGGCAGGATGGTCATGGTTTCACGGCAGCGGGCAATGAAGCGCCGGGCAAGGTCGTCGTTTGAGCGTGCCTGCTCGGCTTCGGCGAGAAGCCAATCGCGGAAAGCCCTGGCATACGGTCCCCGTCCGGGGAACATTCTGTATCCGTAGATACGGCGCAGCGCCTCCATGTGCTGGTGGCGGGTTTGGCGTCGAACGGCATAGGCCGCGAGCGTCTCGCCAGCGATGCCAAGCTGGGCGCCTAGAAAGGCAGATACAGTGTGTGGGATCAGTTCGCCGGGAGCAAGGGTCCGGCCTGGATATCGCAGCGCGCACAACTGCAGGGCGAACCCGATGCGGTTCTCCGGTCGGCGACGCCGGTCGATATGAATCAGGTCATCGTCTGCCAGAAGATAATGGCGCAGCAGCGCCGCTTCGTCAGTCGGTAGGTCGAGTAGGGCCGAACGCTGTCGGGCGCTGAGGATATGGCGTCTCGGCATGCACGGCTTGTCCCCATTGAACAGAAGTCTGTTTTGGACAACACTGACCCCACGCAAATCAAGGCTTTTCGAGGCCTAATTCCAGAAGGGTTCAATTGGGACAGCGCGCCGCCATCTACGCCAGGGTTTCGACAGCCGACCAGTCGTGCGAACGGCAGCTCCGCGACCTGGCCGGCTTTGCCGAGCGTGGCGGCTATGAAGTGGTCGAGGTCTTCCGCGAAACCGCGTCGGGCATGAAGGCAAACCGTTCGGCGCGGGCTGAGGTGATGAAGCTGGCGCAGGCACGCCATATCGATGCGATCCTCGTTACCGAACTCAGTCGCTGGGGGCGTTCGACCCAGGACCTGCTCGATACACTCAACCGGCTGTCGGGCTGGCGCGTGTCGGTGGTCGCGATGAGCGGCATGACGTTCGAGGTCGATACGCCGCATGGGCGGATGATGGCGACGATGCTCGCAGGTATAGCCCAGTTTGAGCGCGACATGCTGAGCGAGCGGGTCCGCTCTGGCCTTGCTGCAGCGCGGGCACGTGGCCGCAAACTCGGCCGGCAACTGGGGGAGCGACCCAAGTCGGACCGCCTCGCGCCCAAAGTGTTGGCGCATATCGCCGAGGGGCGGAGCTATCGCTGGATCGCTCGCGACCTGGGACTCAGCAAGAACACGGTCGCCGGGATCGTGGCTCGCGCACGGGGTAACGTGAGCCCTGATGTCACGGTGACGACATGACCGGGGCGTCTGGACGGCTGCGTCCCGATCCCCGGCGCAAGGCGCGGTTTCGCGAAATCGCCCGAGGCATTGTCGCCAAGGATCGCTACAATCGGAAGTACGGGATCGCCGTCGACACTGCTGGCGCCATCGCGCAGGCGCTAGAGCGCGCGTACCGCGATGGAGTCCGGGACGACCCGGCCGCAGCCGTTCAAGCGCCCGAACAGGATGATGCCGGCCCGCTGGAATGGGCGTTGATCCCACCACGACCGCGAGATGCCTTCTGGAGTATCTGCCTATACACCCTGGGCCGCGATACCGATCTCCCACGTGACGGCCATCTCGCTCCGGCTATTACCGAACGCGGAACGCCCGGATGGACACTCGTGGCAGGAGGGTACACCCCTGACAGGGTGATCAGCGATAGGAGCATTGGCCCGCTTGTCCGCCTCGGCCTTATCGCGCTCGCAGTCGATTTACCGGTTCGCATGATCGTAACCGCACAGGGGAAGGAAACATGGGCTCTCTTCTGCCAGCGCGGTGGGATGTACCCTGAGGATCTCACTGACATTTGATCCATTTGATCGACATCCATCCGGCGGAATGGTGAAGGGCAGCATCCGCCCCGTTGCAGACGTTCCCAATGGTCGTCATCCCGGCGCATGCCGGGACCGTGGGCTGTCTTTAGAAGCAGCCTCACGTCCGGGCGCCCTGGCGATAGCTATCGCCTCAAGACTTGCCCACGGTCCCGGCATGCGCCGGGATGACGGATGACCGCGCCCCACCCCAAATCAGCCGTCACCCTGAACTTGTTTCAGGGTCCATCAATCCGAAAGCCCAGTTTATGATCGGCCAACCGAGATGGCGGCACGAGCCACCACGCTCCGGCACCAATCGCCCGATGGATCCTGAAACAAGTTCAGGATGACGCAAGGCGGGGGCGCGATGTCCGCTCCCCACCCCTTCTTGCCGTTTCGCTTAGGGTGTCATTTCGCCCTCAGCCGGAACCGACCCCTTCTGGCGGAGATTGCGGATCACGATCCTCAGATATTCCACCCTGGGATCCTCTTCCCCGCTCCAGGCGGCGGCGATGATGCGCTCGTGCGTGACGACCCTGCCGATGTGACGGGCGAGCACCGCCAGCACGTCGTGCTCCTTGCGGGTCAGATGCAGTTCCTCGCCGGCCCTGCAGACGAGGCGCCGGTCGAGGTCGATGGTGATGTCTCCGCGGCGCACCAGTTTGGGCGTCGCACCGGAGCCGCCGTGATGGCGCAGCGCGACACGCAGCCGGGCAAGCAACTCGTCCGTGTCGAAGGGCTTGGTCACATAGTCGTCGGCGCCAAGGTCCAGCGCCGCCACCTTCTCTTCCGTCGCTTCGCGTGCAGACACCACCAGGATCACGCCCTTCGCCTGTTTGCGCAGCATCGGGATCAGGGTGAGACCGTCGCGGTCGGGCAGTCCCAGGTCGAGGAGGATCGCATCCGGCTCGTGTGCGCTCGCCTGCACCAGAGCCTCGCGTCCGTTCATCGCTTCCGCCACGGTATAGCCCGCGCGCTCCAGCGTGTTGCGCAGCAGGCGGCGGATGGCGACTTCGTCGTCCACGATCAGGATTCTGGCAGCCATCAGGAGATGCTTTCCTGCGCGACGTCGCGCACGATGAGGGAAGGTGGGAAGAGGATCGCAAAGGCGGCGCCGCTGCCGTCTTCCCGGTTGCCCGCCTCGACGCCCAACCCCATCGCTTCGGCAAATGCCTTGACGATGGCGAGGCCGAGGCCGGTGCCCCCGGTCGCACGATCCGAGCCCTCGAGCCGGCGGAAGGTCTCGAACACCTCGGTCTCACGGCCTGGCGGCAGCCCGGGTCCGTGGTCCAGCACGGCGAGCCGAAGCTGGCCATAGCGATGCCGGCCCTCGATGACGATCTCGGTGCCGGGGTCGCCATAGCGGCCTGCGTTGTCGAGCAGGTTCAGCAGGCAATGGTGGAGCAGTTGCGGGTCGGCGCGCACGAGCGGCAGATCGGGAGGGACGTCAAGGCGCACCGGATGGCCCTCCAGCGCCCGGCGCGCGTCGTGCGCGGCGCCGGCCACGGCATCGCTCAGATCCACCGCCTCGACGCTGAGCTTCAGCGCGCCCGCCTCCACGCGGGTCATGTCGAGGAGATTGGCGACGAAGCGGTTGAGCCGTGACGCCTCGCTCTTGATGGTGCCGATCAGCTCCGGGGTGGCGCCATGGTCGAGGGCGTCGGCGGCGGCGAGCACGGCCGTAAGCGGCGTGCGCAGGTCGTGGCTGACCGACGACAGCAGCGCCGCGCGCAGCCGGTCGCGGGTGCGGACCGCATCCACGTCGCGGATCTCCGCCTGAAGGCGCAGCCGCTCGATCACGAGCGCAGCCTGATTCACAAGGCTGGTGAGGAGCGGGAGCTGATCGGCACGGACCGGCTCGCTCCCGTTCTCGCGCGCGAGGCCCAACACCGCGAGCGTGCCTGCGCCCGACTTCAGCGGCTGGAACAGCCATTCGGATGCCGCGAGCGTCCCCGACCCCTTCCCCGCGGCTCCGCCCGTGTCAAACGCCCAGTTGGCGGCAGCCAGGTCCATGGTGTCGAGGCGATAGTCGGGGTTGGTCGCCGCCAGCACGCCAAGGCCCGCACCAGGGGAAGGCGCCAGCAACACGGCCTGGACGTCGAACAGGCGTCCGACGTCGTTGCAGATCACCCGCGCCGCCTCTGCCTGTTCGCTGACGCCGCTCAACTGGTGGAGGAAGCCCGCAAGCGTGGCGTTGGTGCGTGCGCTTGCCGCCGCAATATCCGCCTGCGCACGCACGCGTGCGGTCAACTGGCTGGTGGCGACGGCGACGCCGAGCAGGACGAAGACCGATACGATGTTCTCCGGATTGTTGACGGTCAGCGTGCCGGTCGGCGGCAGGAAGAAGAAATTGTAGCACAGGCTCGACGCCAGCCCCGCGAACAGGCCGGTGCGAAGACCATAGAGGCTGGCGGCCGCCATGACGGGAAGCAGGTAGAGCAGCGCGACGTTGCCGAGGTTCAGGACGTGGAACAGCGTGCTCGCAAGCGCGGTCACGGCCGCCACACCGAGCAGCGTCAGGCCATAGCCCGCAGGCGATCCCCAGCCGCGACCGCGCGTGCGACCCGCCTGCGTGGGCGCGCTTCCCCCCTGCCCCGGCACCTCTTCCACCGGGAGCACGTGCACCGTCACGCCCGGCGTCCCGCGCACCAGCCGGTCGACCACGGAGCCATAGCGAAGTTCGAACCAGCGCGACCGCTTCGACTTGCCGACGACCAGCTGGGTGGCACGCGCGTCCGCCACGAAGGCCTGGATGCCTTCGAGTGCCGAGGGAGCCGGTACGGTTGCGATCGCACCGCCGAGCTGGGTCGCGAGCGACATGGTCGCGGCGATCCGCTCGTGCTGGGGGTCGCTGAACTGGGCCGCGCGCGGAGTCTCGATGAACAGTGCGGTCCAGGGCGCCTTGAGCGCGTCGGAAAGACGCTTGGCGGCGCGGACCAGGCCATCGGCGCCGGGCAGTTCGCTCACCGCGACCACGATCCGCTCGCTGCCCGCCCAGGTGCCGCCGACGCCGATCGCGCGGACATGCTCCAGCATCTGGGCGTCGACGGCTTGCGCGGCGCGCCGCAGCGCAAGTTCCCGAAGGGCCGAGAGGTTGGACTTGGAGAAGAAGTGGTTCAGCGCACGCGTCGCTTCGTGCGGCAGATAGACCTTGCCTGCTTTCAGCCGCTCGATGAGTTCGTCGGGCGGAATGTCGACGACTTCGACCTCCGCCATCTCCAGGATACGGTCGGGCACCGTTTCCCGCACACGGACGCGAGTGAAGGACGCGACGACGTCGTTCAGGCTCTCTACGTGCTGGATGTTGATGGTGGAGTAGACGTCGATCCCGGCCGCCAGCAGCTCCTCGACATCCTGATAGCGTTTGGGGTGCCGGCTGCCCGGCGCATTGGTGTGGGCGAGCTCGTCGACCAGCGCCAGCCGCGGCGCGCGGGCGAGGACCGCGTCCAGATCCATCTCGTGCAGTGTTCGCCCCTCGTAGGGGACGTCGCGTCGGGGGATCACCTCGTGCCCGCGGACCAGCGCTTCGGTCTCTGCGCGGCCGTGGGTTTCCACCACTGCGACCACCACGTCGACACCATCGCGGCGCCGTGCCGCGCCCTCCGACAGCATCTCGTACGTCTTGCCGACGCCGGGGGCGGCGCCGAGGAAGATCTTCAAACGGCCACGGCCCTCCTGCGCCGCCTGGCGCAGAAGGGCGTCCGGATCCGGTCGGTCGTCCCCGGATAGCGGCATCAGCGCGGAAGGGCGTCCAGCGCGCGGTTGATCGCCAGGACGTTCACGTGCGGGGCGCCGAGCACCGCGCCGCCTTCCGTGCGCTCCCTGACGAGCGCGCGGACGCGCTCGACCGGGAGTCCCCGTACCGCGGCGATCCGAGGCGCCTGGGCCAGTGCCGCCTCGGGCGAGAGATCGGGATCGAGGCCGGAACCGCTGGCAGTCACCAGGTCCGCCGGAAGCGGGCCGGTGACGCCCTCCGCCTGACGCTTGGCGACGTCGGGCTTCACGCGGTCGGTGAGTGCCTGGGCGGCGGGGCCGAGGTTGGAGCCCGAGGACGCGAGGCCGTCATAGCCCTGGCCGGCGGCCGAGGGGCGCGTCTGCAAGTAGCGGTCGGAGGTGAAGGCCTGGCCCACCACGGCCGAGCCGATCACGCGGCCGCTTCCGTCGCGCACCAGGCTGCCATTCGCCTGGAAGGGAAAAAGTGCCTGGCCGATACCCGTCATCGCCAGAGGATAGAGGATCCCGAGCAGGATCGCGAACAGGATCGTCAGGACGATCGCAGGCCGCAGCGAAGTGGAAAGGTCGTTGCCCATGCGAGATGCTCCTCAGGCGAGGCCCAGGCCGTTGACGACCAGGTCGATGATCTTGATCCCGACGAAGGGGGCAAGGAGCCCGCCCAGGCCGTAGACGGCGAGATTGCGCGCGAGGAGCGGCCCGGCGGACATCGGCCGGTACGCCACGCCCTTGAGCGCCAGCGGCACCAGCAGCGGGATGATGATCGCGTTGAAGATGATCGCCGATAGGATTGCGCTCTCCGGCGTGGCGAGCCCCATGACGTTGAGGACGCCAAGCCCCGGATAGAGCGCCACGAACATCGCCGGGATGATCGCGAAATACTTCGCCACGTCGTTCGCGACCGAAAAGGTCGTGAGCGCGCCGCGCGTCATCAGCAGCTGCTTGCCGAGACCGACCACCTCGATGAGCTTGGTCGGGTCGCTGTCGAGGTCCACCATGTTGCCGGCCTCGCGCGCGGCCTGGGTGCCGGTGTTCATGGCGACGCCGACATCGGCCTGCGCGAGCGCGGGCGCGTCGTTGGTGCCGTCGCCGCACATCGCGACCAGCCGCCCGCCCTGCTGCTCCTTGCGGATCAGCGCGAGCTTGTCCTCCGGCGTCGCCTGGGCGAGGAAGTCGTCCACCCCGGCTTCAGCGGCGATCGCCGCCGCGGTCAGGGGATTGTCGCCGGTGATCATCACCGTGCGGATACCCATCGCGCGCAGTTCGCCGAAACGCTCTCGGATGCCGGCCTTCACCACGTCCTTCAGGAAGATGGCGCCCAGCAGCCGCCCGTTCTTGGCGACTGCCAGCGGCGTGCCGCCCGCGCGGGCGATCTCGTCCGTCACGCGCCGCAGCTCGGTGGCTGCGGCGGTCTCGCCGACGCCCGGATTGGCCCGGAGCACCGAATCCACCGCACCCTTTTGGATCAGCGAGTCGCCGGTCCGCACGCCCGAGATGCGGGTCTGGGCGGTGAAGGGGATCACTTCTGCCCCCGCCGGCAGCGCGGCGGTGTGGACCCCGAACTTGTCGCGGGCGAGCACCACGATCGAGCGGCCCTCGGGGGTCTCGTCGGCAAGGCTCGCGAGCAGTGCCGCTTCGGCGAGTTCGGCATCGCTGGCGCCGCCGACGGGGCGGAACTCGCTCGCCTGCCGGTCGCCGATGGTGATGGTGCCGGTCTTGTCGAGCAGCAGCACGTCGACGTCGCCAGCGGCCTCCACCGCCCGGCCCGACTTGGCGAGCACGTTGAAGCGCACCAGTCGGTCCATGCCCGCGATGCCGATCGCCGACAGCAGGGCGGCGATCGTGGTCGGGATCAGGGTGATCAGCAGGGCCGACAGGATCGCCACGGGGATGCTCCCGCCCGCATAGGTGGCGAAGCCCGGGATGGTGCCGACCGCGATCAGGAAGATAATCGTGAGGCCGACCAGCAGCAGGGTGAGCGCGATCTCGTT
The DNA here is from genome assembly GCF_004341505.2 of Sphingomonas sp. JUb134. Taxonomy (NCBI): domain Bacteria; kingdom Pseudomonadati; phylum Pseudomonadota; class Alphaproteobacteria; order Sphingomonadales; family Sphingomonadaceae; genus Sphingomonas; species Sphingomonas sp. JUb134. The sequence goes on along the minus strand of NZ_SLYP02000003.1, from coordinate 87,811 downwards.
CGGGGTCTTCTGCCGCTCGGCGCCCTCGACCAGCGCGATCATGCGGTCGAGAAAGCCCTGGCCCGGATCCACGGTCACCCGGACGGTGACCTGGTCCGAGATCACGCGAGTACCTGCCGTCACCGCAGAGCGGTCGCCGCCTGCCTCGCGGATGACGGGCGCGCTTTCGCCCGTGATGGCCGCTTCGTTGACCGAGGCGACGCCTTCCACCACCTCGCCATCGGCCGGAATCAGGTCGTTGGTCTCGACCAGCACCAGGTCGCCGGCTCGAAGCTGGCTGGCGGGGACCTGTTCGGTGCGCCCGTTCTTGAGCCGCTTGGCGGTGAGTTCGGCCTTGGTGGCGCGCAGCGAGGCCGCCTGTGCCTTGCCGCGGCCCTCGGCCAGCGCCTCGGCGAAGGTGCCGAACAGCACGGTCAACCACAGCCACACGACGAGCTGGAGCTTGAAGCCGGTGGTGAGATCGTCCTGCCCGACGACGAGCAGGACCGTCATCAGCGCCGCGACCGCGGCGGTGACGAACATGACGGGGTTGCGGATCAGCTCTCTTGGATTGAGCTTCACGAACGACGCCTGGATCGCGGGCACGACGAGGTCGGCCGTGAACAGGCTCTTGGTCTGGCTTTTCTGGGCCATGGTGGCGCCCTCGATCAGAACAGTTGGCCGCGGATCATCGCGAGATGATCGGCGATGGGACCGAGCGCGAGGCTCGGCAGGAAGGTGAGGCCGCCGACGATCAGCACGATGCCGACGAGCAAGCCGACCCACAGGCCGCCGGTGGTCGGGAACGAGCCCGCACTTTCCGGCGTGTGCTTCTTGGCGGCGAGGCTGCCGGCGATCGCCAGCATCGGCACGATGATGAAGAAGCGGCCTACCCACATCGCGACGCCGAGCAGCCCGTTGTACCAGGGTGTATTCGCCGTCAGGCCGGCGAAGGCCGAGCCGTTGTTCGCGACAGCGCTTGTGAAGGCGTAGAGGATTTCGCTGAACCCGTGCGGTCCCTTGTTGAGCGGCCCGGCGAGACCCTGCTCCATCACGCTCGACAAGGCGGTCAGGCCCAGGATCATCAGAGGCAGGACGGCGATCGCGAGCACCGCGAGCTTCACCTCGCGGGCCTCGATCTTCTTACCGACATATTCGGGCGTGCGGCCGACCATCAGCCCGGCCACGAACACTGCGAGGATGGCGAACAGCAGGAAGCCGTAGATGCCGGCGCCGACGCCTCCGATCACGACCTCGCCCAGCTGCATGTTGAACAGCGGGATCATGCCGCCCAGCGCGGTAAAGCTGTCGTGCATCGCATTGACCGCGCCGCACGAGGCGGCGGTGGTGACGACCGCGAACAGTGCCGAGGCGGCGATGCCGAAGCGGGCCTCCTTGCCCTCCATGTTGCCGCCCGCGACGCCGAGCTGGTGGAGCACCGGATTGCCCGCCGCTTCCTGCCAGTAGGTGACGGTGACACCCGCCAGGAACAGGATCATCATCGCGGCCAGGATCGCCCAGCCCTGCCGGGTATTGCCGACCGCCTTGCCGAAGCACCAGGTCAGCCCCACGCCGATCGCGAAGATCGACAGCATCTGGACCAGGTTGGTGATCGCGGTCGGGTTCTCGAACGGATGCGCGGAGTTGGCGTTGAAGAAGCCGCCGCCATTGGTGCCCAGCATCTTGATCGCTTCCTGGCTGGCGACCGGGCCGAGCAGGATCGACTGGCGCGCGCCTTCCAGCGTGTCGATGCCGATTACGCCGGCGAGCGTCTGCGGCACGCCGCTCGCGATGTAGAACAGCGCGATCACGACGCAGAGCGGCAGCAGCAGATAGAGCGTCACGCGGGTGCAATCGGCCCAGAAATTGCCGATCGCCTTTGCCTCTCGCCGCGCGAAGCCGCGGAACAGCGCAAAGGCGAGCGCGATGCCGGTGGCCGACGACAGGAAGTTGTGGATCGTCAGCCCGAGCATCTGGCTGAGGTTCGACATGGTCGACTCCCCGCCATAGCTTTGCCAGTTGGTGTTGGTCGTGAAGCTGATCGCCGTGTTGAAGGCGAGGTGTGGAGAGAGGCCCGCCAGTCCCTGCGGATTGCCGGGCAGCACGCCCTGCAGGCGCAGCACCGCATAGGTGAACGCCATCAGCACGAAGTTGAACACCAGCATGTGCAGCGCATAGCGGCGCCAGCCCTGCTCCTGCGTGGGGTCAATGCCGGCAAGCTTGTAAAAGCCGTGCTCGACAGGTCCGAGCACGAGGTGCAGCGGGGTGCGGCGGCCTTCGTATAGCGCGAACAGCCACATGCCGATCGGCTTGGTGAGCGCCAGCAGGATGCCGACGAAGCCGAGGATCAGGATCCATCCCTGGATGGTCATGGTTCCGCCTCCTTCTAGAAGCGTTCGGGGCGGATCAGCACCGCCACCAGATAGACGAGAAGGGCAACCGCGGTCAGAGCCGCGAGCCAGAGGTCGAGCGTCATGGCGTCACCTCACGCATGGTCGCACAGTCGGGCATAGGCGAGCGTCGCCGCCAGCAGCCCGACCATGACGAGGATCCAGAGCAGGTCCTGCATCGGTCCGTCTCCTTCAGAAGGCCGCGGTCAACGAGGCCAGCACCGTGCCGCCGGCGATGTTGCCGGTGCCGTCCTGGCCCTTGCTGAAGCTCGGCCGCAGATAGCCCGCCTCGCGGCTCGAAATGTCAGTATCGATGTACGAGACGTTGAAGGTCAGGTTGCGCCAGGTCGCATCGGCGCCCAGCGACCAATCCCAATATCCGCCGGTCGGGGCGACGGCAGTGGCATTGGGGCCCAGCCCGTCCTGCCCCCAGCTGTGGCCGATGTGCGCCTTTGCGGTCACCGGAGTGCCGGCAAGGGCGACCGCCGCGTCACCCCAGAGGTAGAGATTGTCGTCCTTCGCGCCCGGATGATCGTAGAGCCCTGCTGCCGCGGCCGCGCCGTCGTCGTACCATTTGCCGATCGCCTGCTGCTTGGGCGCATAGGCGGCGCCCGCCGTCAGGGTCGCCGGGCCGGTGGTGCCGGTCAGCTTGACATAAGGCTCGGCGAAGTCGGTCTCGTCGGCGCCGCCTGGATACAGGTACCAGGTGAGCCCTACGTCCAGCGTTGCGCTGTCGGAAAGCTGCGCCTTGTAGCCGCCGATCAGGTCGAGCTCCATGTTGGCGCCGCCGAAGGTGCCCCAACCGGCGAGGTTCGAACCCCAAAGCCCGACGTAGAGGCCGCTGTCGTGGCCCACGGTGATGCCACCCTGCACCGCCAGTTCCTGGTCCGTTTGCGACACGCCGCGGAAGCGATAGTCCGAGGCGATCGCCGCCGAACCGCTGACGGTGACAGACGGTGTCGTTCCGGGCGCTTCCGTGCTCCCGCCCGACTGGGCCTGAGCAGCGCACGGCAGCGTAAGAAGGGCCACGACGGCGACCCGGCGAAAATAGTTCATGCATGCCCCCAAGGGTGTGGCGACCGCCGACAGCCGGGGCGCCAAGGCCGTGGGGATTAGGTCCGCGCCGCGTAGGAATTCGAGATCGATTCCCCGCTTTCGCATAGTGCGCGCATATAGCTGCGCGCGATGGCCGGGCAGCGCCGGAGGGGGTCAGCGGCGGTTGGCGAGCACCTCATCGATTGGAGCGGTCACGTCCCAGCGCTCGGGATCCTTCGAGCGGCGTTCATTGGGGAAGGTCACCAGCACGCGCGCGTCGCCATAGCCCATGCTCTCGAGCGGCGCACCGAGCAGGCGGCCGAGCGCGGCGCGGGCCTTTTCGCGGGCCTGGGCCATCCGCTCGGGCGAGCGGGCCTCGGCTCCGGCCTTGCTCTGGGCGGCTTGGGAGGTGCGGCGGGCGAGGTTCTCGCCGGCCGCGCGGGTGACGAACACACCCTGGGTCCGCACCAGGGTGCGCTGCGACTCGTCGACGTTGGCCTTGGCGACGGTGACGTCGGGTGCGTCCACGATCAGCGTGCGGGTCGCCTCGGACCACTGGATGTCACCGGAGCCGATCCGCGACACATCCACGAAATAGTCGACCGAGAACGGCACCTTGATGACCTGGTTCGACTTCAGCATGCCATAGCCCCGCACGTCGGTGGCGGTGCTTTGAAGCGTGCCGGAGAGTTCGGCGACCTTCAGGCTGGAGGCGCCAGACAGGCGTGCGGTGATGAGACGGGTGACGGCGGTGCCGTCCTCCTCCTGCGTCACGACATAATTCTCGGTGTAGCGCTGGTAGACCAGCACTGCACCAAGCGTCACCGCCGCGCCGATCAGCAGCGCCACCAGCGTGCGCACTACGCCCGGCCTCAGCTGCGTCGCCATTCGCCTGCCTCCACCGCCAGCCCGCGACCTTTCAAGTCGAGCAGATGCGCGAGAACCGAGCGTTCCGCCGCCGGCAGCAGCTTCGCGTCGAGCCCGACATACATGCGCGCCACCATCGCCGGCACCGCGCCGATGCCCTCGCCCAGCAGGCGCAGGATCTGGCCCTCGCGTGCCCTGCGGTGGCCGAGCAGGCCGCGGACGAAGCGCTGCGGGTTCTCCACCGCCTCGCCGTGCCCTGGGTAGTAGATGCGGTCCGAGCGTCCCATCAGCTTCTCGAGGCTCGCCATATAGGCGGCCATGTCGCCATCCGGCGGCGAGACGATGGTCGTCGACCAGCCCATGACATGGTCGCCGCTGAACAGGGCGCCGCTTTCCGGAAGTGCGAAGGCGAGATGGTTGGAGGTGTGGCCGGGCGTCTCGACCGCGAGCAACGACCAGCCGGTACCCGACACTCCCTCCCCTTCCGCCAACACCCTGTCGGGGGCATAGGTCGTATCGAAAGCGGCATCGGCGCGCGGGCCGGCATCGTCCATCGTCAGCGGCCCGCAGCCAACGATCGGTGCGCCGGTACGATCGGCAAGCGCCCGCGCGCCGGGGCTATGGTCGCGATGGGTATGGGTGCACAGGACCGCGACGAGCCGTCGGGTGCCGACGGCGGCCAGCAACGCATCGAGGTGCGAAGCGTCGACAGGCCCGGGATCGATCACGGCGGCGTCCGTCGTTCCGCCCACCACATAGCTCTGCGTGCCGGTGTAGGTATAGGGAGAAGCGTTGGGGGCGAGGACGCGCAGCACCAGGGGTTCCAGCGCGATCGGAATACCCGTTGGGGGATGCATCATCGCTTCGACATGGCCACTCGGGCCCGGCAGCACAAGCTTCGTGCGGATCTCGGCCGGGATGGCGTCACCCGCAACGAGACGAATCCGTTTCTGACCCATCTCGGGTGGGCGGGGGGTACGCCTGCGCCTAGCCTTGCGCCCTGTTCTTCGCCCAGGAGCTGCGATGGTGTTGCCTAGTCCGCCCCGGCGCTCCGACAGCATCGCCCTCGATGAGGACGCCTTCCGAGCGACGGCCGTGGCGCTCAGGCGCGACGGCTTTGCCGCCGTCCCGGGCTTGTTCTCCCGCGACGAGGTGCGCGAGGTGGAGCGCCTGCTCGACCGGGCCCTCTTGGAGGCGGAGCATACCCCCGCCGCACTGCCATTTCTGGTGCGGTATCCCCGAAGAGGCGAGCCCGCGGAGGATGCAGGATCCGGCCGGGGATTGGGCGGATGGGACCAGATCGAGCTGAACCATGCCGCCGCCTTGGTCCCGGCGCTATTGGAGACGGCGGTGTTCCGGGGCTGCACGGCATTGGCGTGCACGCTGGCGGGGCGGGTCTCCCGATCCTTCGATCACGTGATCTACAAGGGCGCGCGCAACCATACGGCGACGCCCTGGCACCAGGACGCCGCCTTTGCGCTGTGGCGCGCATCGCGTCCCCGGCAGCTGCACTTCTGGATCCCCCTGCAAGACGTGACGCCGGAAAGCGGTTGCATGACCTTCCTTGCAGGAAGCCACCTGGGGCCGCTGGTCCGCCACCGCAGGGTGCTTCGCTCGTCCGGGCAGCCGGGTCAGGAGGCCACGCCCGACCCCGCGGGCAGCATCTCCTGTGCCTTGCCGGTCGGCGGCCTGACGATCCACACGCCGACGACCCTGCATCGCGCCGGCCGCAACGAAAGCCCGCTTCCGCGCAAGGCGTGGATCATCCAGTACGGGCCGCTTGGCAGCGCCAGGCTCGCCGTGAAACGACTGGCGGGCGCGCTCCCAGTGCCACTGACAGGGGAGAGCACCCGCCTGGAATAGACCCGTGGTCGCTGCCCTGCGTCGGGACTGGATCGCCGCTCATGCCTTCGCGGCGAGGATCAAGCGACGCCCGCCGCTGCTGAGGCGACGGGTGCCGGTACGCCGCGCGAATTCATGCGTACCGGGTCCCTGGTCGCCTCCCGGTCTGCGCGCCAGCTCCGCAGTCCCGTCGCTGGGCGTTGAAGGTCAGTCGGCGTCTGGGTGGGCGATCTGGTGCTCCAACTCCGCAATGCTCTCGTCGATATCGGCGAGCGCTTCTCTGCGGTCTTCCCCCGATAGGCTGGGATTGCTGGCAAGGGTGGCGCGGGTGCCGCGTAGCCCCACCAGCGCGCTGGTGAGTGCCGTGCGCTGGATCGCGGCGACGTCGATGCTGGCCGCGGTTTGAGCGGAGGCGGCCGCGGCGCTGGCCTGTGCCGCGCTTGCCGTGGCGGCCTGTACCGTGGCGTTGATGCGGTCGCTGCACACCACCATCACCGTGTGATCGCCCTGACGACGATTGATCACATAGGCGCCGGGCTGCCCCTCGCTGCCGCAATTCTCCTGCGTCACCGGCTCGTCCATGTGGACACCCCGGAGGGCGGTCACGACGATGGGCGCTTGCGGGGGAACGGGCGCTGCGGGCGGGGCCGGAGGCATCGGCGCACCTGGGGCGCCAGCCGGTGCAGCGGGGGCTGGCGGCGCGGCCGGGACCACCGTCTGGAGGAGGTGCGGCGCGGGAAGCTCGATGCGGGTGATGTCGATTCCCGTCGTATGGCTCACGCGGGTGCGCAGCGTCTCTGCGGCGTGGGTCCCCGAGGCGGTGAGACCCAGCGCGCCCATCGCGACGCCGGCGATCCCAACGGAGCCTGCCACGCGACGGAACGGCGAAACGCTGCGGTGCTTGGACAACATCTTCAGTCTCCCCTTGATCTCGTTGACGGTGTGGAGGTGGCAGGCAGCCGAGACGGCGCCGCCGTGCGCAGACTTCACGATCGCGCGACCATAGGCGTAGCGGACGCCTGGGCGGGCGCGGGCGAGGACCATCGCATCGCAGGCCATCTCCTGGTCGGCGCGAAAGGCACGAAAGGCGCGCCAGGCGATCGGATTGAACCAGTGGCAGGCGAGCACCGCGAGCGCGATCCAGTTCGCCAGCAGGTCACCGCGGGCGTGGTGGCCCAGCTCATGCGCAAGCGCGAGCGTGCGCTCCTGGTCGTCGTAGCGTTCGGCGAAGTCGCGGGGGAAAGCGACGTAGCGGCGCCACACGCCGAAGGCGAGCGGGCCCGAGGCGGCGTCCGTCTCGAATACCCGCACCTTGCCCTGTGCGACGTCATAGCCGCGCCCGGAGGCGAGCACGCGTCGGCAGAACTGGGCATGGCGCACGACGTGCCAGCAGAAGAAGAAGGCAGCCCCGGCGAACCAGAACAGCACGGCCAGGCCCGGCACATCTGCCATGCCCCAGCCCTGCGGCACTGCGGGGATCGTCGCCACCGGCTGCATCAGCATCAGGGTTCCCGGCGGGATCGGCGCGCCGATGGGGCTGGTCTCCACCAGTCGCAATGGGGAAGGCAGCGGTGGCAGGGCCATGCGGAGCGCGGGCAACAGCCACAGCGCATAGGCGACACTCGGGCCAAAGGCGCGGCGGGTGGGCGCGCGCAGCGCCAGCACCAGCAGCATCAGCAACGTCGACGCGATCAGCGTCTCTACCGCCCATCCAATCATTGCTTGAGCTCCTTGAGTAAGGACTCGATCTCCTCGATTTCGCGGCTGCTGAGCTGATCGCGACGCGCGAGGTGCGCCACCAGGGGCGTAAGGCTGCCGCCGAACAGACGGTCGATCAGCCGCTGCGACTCACCCACCACATAGTCCTCGCGGGCCACGAGCGGTCGGTAGCGATAGCGGCGACCGTCCTCTTCGTGCGCGACGGCTTCCTTCGCGAGCAGGCGGCCGAGGAGCGTCTTCACGGTGTTCGCGCTCCAGGCGCGACCTTCCGGCACGCGTTCGACCACCTCCTGAGCGGTGAGCGGGCTTTCGTCCCACAGCACCTCCATCACGACATGTTCGGCATCACTGATCCGTTCGGGCATTACGCGACTCCTGACTACGCATGTAGTCTGCCCATTTACACCTGTAGTCAATAGGGGCGGGATCGCTCCGGCGGATCGTGCGTTTAGGCGCGGGTGAGAGAGACGAGCCGCCATCCGCGGCGTCGGTCCTCTTTACAGACGTGCTCGCGCAGCGAGCGCCATTAACCCTCGCCTTCCGCGGATCTGCGCGGGTTCAGCGCGTCTGGCACGCCGCCTGCATGTTCTTGATCGTACCGCGCGATCGCGCGCTTCAACGGGCGAGCCGGCGCACTCCACTGGCGTCGGTTCGCCCACCCGGTACCTCTTCCTGCAGGACTGAAGGAAAGACCCAGGGGAGGACGCCGCGTCTCGCGTCGGTGTTCGCAGCGGTGCGCGCGGGTTCGAGAGGTCACAGGCCGGCGAGTGTGAATGCCCCGCGTCGACACCAGTTATCGTGAAACGGGGGGCGTCATCACCGACGCCAGGGGCCGACAGGTGCTGCTTCGACAACAAGTCCGCGATTGCGCGGAAGCGGCCGAGCGCGTGTGGCCACGACGCCCGCTTCCCCTTGGAAGCGAGCGTCGCATATTGTCAGGCGGCGGTCGGCTGTTCGCCGCCGAAGAGCTGGGCGAGTTCGCCGCTCTCGTACATTTCCATCATGATGTCGGAACCGCCGACGAACTCCCCACGCACGTAGAGCTGCGGGATCGTCGGCCAGTCGGAATAGGCCTTGATGCCTTGGCGGATGCCCTGATCCTGCAAGACGTCGACGCTCTCGAACTCGACCCCAAGGTGGTTGAGGATCGCGACGGCGCGGCTGGAGAAGCCGCACTGCGGGAACAGCGGGCTGCCCTTCATGAACAGCACCACGTCATTGCCCTTCACGAGCTGGTCGATGCGGGCGTTGGTGTCTTCGCTCATTTCTCTTACTCCTGTACGGGCACGCCCGTAGTCAATTGCAGGGCGTGCAGCACGCCCCCCATGCGACCACCAAGCGCGGCATAGACGGCCTGATGCTGGCGCACGCGCGGGATTCCGCGAAAGCTCTCGGAGACGACGCGCGCGGCGTAGTGATCGCCGTCGCCGGCGAGATCGGTGATCTCGACCACCGCATCGGGAATGCCGGCGCGGATCAGCGCCTCGATGTCAGCCGCAGCCATCGCCATGGATCAGCGCGCCTCGATCAACTGGCGGCGTGCTTCGACGGTCAGTTCGTCGAGCGCCTTGCGCACGGTCGCCTCGTCGGTCGCGACGCCGGCGGCCGTCAGATCGCCCACCAGCTTGCGGATCACGTCCCCGTCACCGGCTTCCTCAAAATCGGCCTGCACGACCGCCTTGGCGTAGGCGTCGGTCTCTTCGGGCGTCAGCTTCATCTTCGCGGCCGCCCACTGCCCGAGCAGGCGATTGCGACGCGCGGTCACGCGGAAGGTCATTTCCTCGTCGCGTGCGAATTTGGATTCGAACGCGCGCTCGCGGTCGTCGAAGGTCGTCATGCTGGTCCCCTAATCTATTGCTCCGCAGATAGGATGCAGGCCGCGGCAAGGCAACGGGCGGGTTCACCTGCACCCCCGCGCGGCCGGGATCGGGTTCGGCAGAGCCAGGGCCGCTCTATTCGGAACTCGTGCTCCTGCTTTCGCATGAGCACCGCGGTTGCCAGGGTCGAAAGCTAAGCCGCAGCAGCGCGCCCTGGCGCGTTGCTCGCCATGGCGCTGAGCCAGGGACGCGCCTGCGCCACATTGCCTTCGTAGCCGGCGATCGCTTCGTCCCGCGCCAGGGTGATGCCGATCTCGTCCACGCCCTGCATCAGGCAGTCGCGGCGGAACGGGTCCATATCGAAGGGGAAACGGTCCTGGAAGGGCGTGGTGACGGTCATCGTTTCCAGGTCGACGGTGACGAGATTGTCACGCGCAACCTCGACCAGCCGATCGATCGCCTCCTGTGGCAGCACGACGGCGACGATGCCGTTCTTGAACGCATTGCCCGAGAAGATGTCGGAGAAGCTCGGCGCGATCACCGCCTTCACGCCCATGTCGCCGAGCGCCCAGGCAGCGTGTTCGCGGCTGGAGCCGCAACCGAAGTTCTCGCCCGCAATCAACAGCGGCGCGCCTGCATAGCGCGGATCATCGAAGACATTGCCGGGTTCGGCGCGCACGGACTCGAACGCGCCCTGCCCGAGCCCCTCCCGCGTGGTGGTCTTCAGCCAGCGCGCCGGGATGATGATGTCGGTGTCGATGTTCTTCGCGCCCCAGGGGTAGGCGCGCCCTTCGACGCGGGTAACGGGTTCCATGGTAAGCCTTCGTCCGGACCGCGGATCAGCGCGTCGCGGCGTTGCCCGAGGGGGCGGCGCGCTTCGAGGGCGAACGCTCGGCGCTCGCGGCATAGGCGGCGGCGAGGCCGCTCAGGATCGCGCCAGCCACCAGCGCCAACAATGCTCGCTTCATCCGTTATTTCCCCATCAAGCTTCGTACATCGGTCAAGCGTCCCGTCACCGCCGCCGCCGCCGCCATTACTGGCGATACCAGATGCGTACGCGCGCCGGGCCCCTGTCGTCCCACAAAATTGCGGTTGGACGTGGAGGCACAACGCTCGCCGGCCGGTACCCGATCCGGATTCATACCCAGGCACATCGAACAGCCGGGCTCGCGCCACTCGAATCCAGCCTCGGTGAAAACCCTGTCGAGCCCCTCGGCCTCCGCCTGGCGCTTGACCAGGCCCGATCCGGGTACGACCAACGCCTGCCGCACACCGGCTGCGATCCGGCGGCCGCGCAGCACTTCGGCCGCGGCGCGCAGGTCTTCGATGCGGCTGTTGGTGCAGCTGCCGATGAAGATGTTCTCGACCGGGATGTCCTCCATCCGCGTGCCGGGTTCGAGGCCCATATAGTCGAGCGACTTCCTCGCCGCCGTGCGCTTGGCCGGATCTGCGAAGCTGTCGGGATCGGGCACGGCGCCGGTGATCGAGACCACGTCCTCCGGGCTCGTTCCCCAGGTGAGCGAGGGCGAGATGTCGGCCGCGTCAATGACGACCGTCACGTCGTACCGGGCACCGGGATCGGTCGCGAGGCTGCGCCAATAGGCGACGGCCTTGTCCCAATCGGCACCCGTGGGGGCCATCGGCCTCCCCTGAAGATAGGCCAAGGTCTTGTCGTCCGGCGCGATCAGGCCGGAGCGTGCCCCCGCCTCGATCGACATGTTGGCGACCGTCAGGCGACCCTCGATGGACATGTCGCGAATGACGCTGCCGGTATATTCGAGAACGTAGCCGGTGCCGCCCGCGGCCCCCAACCGGCCGACGATCGCGAGCGCCACGTCCTTGGGTCCCACGCCGAAGCCGAGCGTGCCTTCGACGCGCACTTCCATCGTCTTCGACTGTTTCAGCAGCAGCGTCTGGGTCGCGAGCACGTGCTCGACCTCGCTGGTGCCGATGCCGAAGGCGAGCGCGCCGAGCGCCCCGTGCGCCGAGGTATGGCTGTCACCGCACACCAGCGTCGTGCCCGGCAGCGTGAAACCCTGTTCCGGGCCAACGACATGGACGATGCCCTGTTCGGCGGCGACCGCGTCGATGTAGCGAATGCCGAACTCGGGAGCGTTGCGCTCCAGGGCGGCAAGCTGGCTCGCCCCGGCGGGGTCGGCGATCGGCAGGCGGTTGCCGTCCGCGTCCACGCGCGCGGTGGTGGGCAGGTTGTGGTCCGGCACCGCGAGGGTGAGATCGGGACGGCGCACCGGGCGCCCTGCGGCCCGCAGCCCCGCGAATGCCTGCGGGCTCGTCACTTCATGAACGAGGTGGCGGTCGATGTAAATCAGGCAGGTGCCGTCGTCGCGGCGCTCCACGACGTGATCGGCCCAGATCTTTTCGTACAGGGTGAGAGGACGACTAGCCATGCGGGGCGAGTAGCGCTTTCTTGCGCGAACGCAAGGGTTTCAGCAAGGATCGTGCCGTGACGCGCGGTTTGTTCCCGGCAGGACGGGAAGTACCGGAACCGCATCGCGGGCGGGTGCGAGCTTCGGCGGGCACGCACCCCCGCAGCCGGAATTAAGCGCTACCCCTCGTAGGCGGCGGTGGTCTTCGTCCGCACTTCCTCCGCCGTCACGCCAGGAGCGCATTCGATCAGGCGGAATGGGCTCTGGTGGTCTGGGCGCTGAAAGACGGCCAGGTCGGTGATGATCATGTCGACCACGTTCTTGCCGGTGAGCGGCAGGGTACAGGCCGGGATGAACTTGGGATCGCCGTTCTTGGACGTGTGCTCCATGACGACGATGATCTTCTTCACGCCGGCGACCAGATCCATGGCACCACCCATGCCCTTGATCATCTTGCCCGGGATCATCCAGTTGGCGATGTCGCCGTCCTGGCTGACCTCCATCGCGCCCAGCACCGTCAGGTCGATGTGGCCGCCGCGGATCATCGCGAAGCTCTGGTCCGAGCCAAAATAGGCCGACTGCGGCAGTTCGGAGATGGTCTGCTTGCCGGCGTTGATGAGGTCGGGATCCTCCTCCCCCGCATAGGGGAACGGGCCGATGCCGAGCATCCCGTTTTCGGACTGGAGGGTGACCTCCACCCCTTCGGGAATGTGATTGGCCACCAGCGTCGGGATGCCGATGCCGAGGTTCACGTAGAAGCCGTCTTGCAGCTCGCGGGCGGCGCGGGCGGCCATCTCGTCGCGGGTCCAGGGCATGGGGCTACTCCTTGGGGGTGGCGGCGGGGACGCCGGCTGCTGCAGCGGCACCGGGATCGGTCCAGCGGCGATTGGCGGGAAACACGTCGGCGATCCCGCCCTTCAGCCCCGTGCCATAGACGGGATTGGGGAGCATGAACCAGCCTGCACCCCATAGCGGCTCGATCTGCACGCCGTCGGCAGCGGCACGACGAGCCGCCGGCGTCATGCCGGGGCCGGAGAACAGGTCGCTGAAGTCGCCGAGCTGGTCGCCGACCAGCGCCACCACGCAATGGGTTTCCGCCACCTGAGCCCGGCGCGCATCCTTGCCGCTGCCCGCGCCCTCTTCCTTCAGGAGCAGCGTCTCGCCCGGAACCGCCTTGCCGAGCCCTGCCCCTTCCAGCGCGCGCGCGGTTGCGGGTGCATTGGCGGCGGTGCGATTGGAGATGTAGACGACTGCGACGCCCGCCCTGCGCGCAGCGCTGATCGCCTCGACCGCGCCGGGCACCGGATCGACCTTGCCGGCGCCGGTCGCTTCCCAGCGGCGCCAGCGCGCGTCGTCGTACGAAAGGCCGCGCGCCGCCTCATCGGCTTCGTAGCCGAGGTTGAGGAGCACGGTCTCGTCAATGTCGAGCACGATCGCCAGCGGCTTGGCACCGCATTCGACGAAATGCGGGCTGGCAAGCGAGGATCCCGGAGCGAGCACCACCGACGCGACTTCGATGCCGGCCTGGCGATAGTCGGCGCTTGCGCGGACGTGCTGGGCAAGAGCGCGATAGGCCTGGGATGAAAGCGCCGCCGCCTCGCCCGAGCCATAGAGATACTGCATGCCGGCGGGGACAGCGCCTGCGGCTGCCATGGCGGGCCGGGTGGGCGCCCCCGTCGCCTGAAGCGCGGGGGGAATAGCTTCCTCCTCCGCCTGTTCGCGGCGCTTGGCTTCGCGCTTCGCCTGACGGCGCTGTTCGCGCTCCAGCTCGCGCGCCTGTTTGCGGGCAGCCTTTTCGGCGTCCTCCGCCTTCTCGTCCTCGCCGCCGCCGGGAAAGACGACGTTCTTGCCGATCACGGCGGCAGCACCGACCGGCACGGCCGCCACACAGCCTGGCAGCAGCAGCGCGGTCGCCGAAATGCCCGCAAAGGCGAGCCGCTGCCCAGTCCGTAACGTCATCATGCCGCGGGACGCTCCCGCACGGTGCGGAACTCGATCTTCTTGTCGTAGGGCGCGCCCACGATCATGCGCTTCACATAGATGCCGGGCAGGTGGATGCCGTCGGGATCGAGGCTGCCGACCGGCACCACTTCCTCGACCTCGGCGACGCAGATGCGACCCGCGGTCGCCATCGGCTGGTTGAAGTTGCGCGCCGTCTTGCGAAACACGAGGTTGCCGGCCTCGTCGGCCTTCCACCCCTTGATGATCGACAGGTCGGCGCGGATGCCGCGCTCGAGGATATACTCCTCGCCGTCGAAGACCTTTACTTCCTTGCCCTCGGCCACCTGCGTGCCTACGCCGGTCTTGGTGTAGAAGCCGGGAATGCCCGCTCCACCCGCGCGGCAGCGCTCGGCAAGTGTACCCTGGGGGCAGAACTCGACCTCAAGCTCGCCGGACAGATACTGGCGCTCGAACTCCTTGTTCTCGCCCACATAGGAGGAGATCATCTTCTTCACCTGGCGCGAGCGCAACAGCTTGCCCAGCCCCACGCCATCGATGCCGGCATTGTTGCTGGCGATCGTCAGGCCGGAGACGCCCGAAGCCTCGATCGCGTCGATCAGCCGTTCCGGAATCCCGCACAGGCCGAAGCCGCCCGCACAGATCAGCATGTCGTCGCGCAGCAGTCCGTCGAGCGCCGAGGCAGCATCGGGGTAGAGCTTGTTCATCGGCACCTCTCTTCCGTGCGGTCGATAGGTCGAGCCGGGCGGCACGGTCAAGCGCACCCCGCGGAGGTGCACCAGTGGCATCGCGCCTGAGCAACACGCGACAGCTTGCGCGAACCGCTTTGCCGCGCGAACCTAAGGCGTTGTTAACCTTCGGACGCCATCCCAACTCCGTGATCGCTGCTCTTCCCGCCCCCAGCATGATCGGCAGCGTCGCCCGCCTCGGGCTGGCGTCGCTGGTGCTTTCGGCGGCAAGCCTGTTGCTGACCCGATTCGACGGGAACATTGCCTTCATCTGGGGGAATACGGGGCTGGTGATCGCCGCCTTGTCGCTGCGGCCCCGGGACCAGTGGCGATGGCTCCTACCGGCGTTCGGCGTCGCCATGTTCGCCGCTACCGCCTGCTTCGGCATGGGCATGGCTGCGGCCGCCCCGCTCCTGGCCGCCACCATGACCGAAGCGACGCTTCCGGCGTGGCTGCTGCGTCGCTGGGAGGGACGGTTTTTCGACCGGGTTACCGGCGTCGTCATGTTCCTGCTGATCGCGGGGATCATTGGGCCTCTCATCGGCGCGGTGATCGCCGCAAGCGCGATTTCCCTGCTTACCGACGCGAGCTGGCAGCGAACGGCGATTCGGTGGTTCACGAGCCACGGCCTCGGCACCATCACCTTCACGCCGCTGATCATGCTGCTCTTGCGGGGCGACGTCGGGCGCTGGTTCCAGGGGCCACTGCGTGCGCAGATGGGTCCGTTCGCCGTGCTGGGACTGGTGGCGGCAGTGGTAACCGGGGTATTTCTCCAGGACGGCGTCCCGCTGCTGTTCCTCCCCATGTTGCCGATGCTGGCAGCCACGATGCTGTACGTGCGCATCGGTGCCGCGGGCTCGATCCTCCTGCTGGTGGCGATCGGCGGCCTGCTTTCGCTGAGCGGCCACGGGCCGGTTCACGCATTGCCGACCCCGCCGCTGAACCGCATCCTCTTCTTCCAATTCTACGTCGGGTGCGCGGCGCTGCTGGTGCTGCCCGTGGCGGCACTGATCAAGCAGCACCGCCAGGCGATCCGCGACCTCTCCCAAAGCGAAGCGCGGTTCCGCCTGCTGTCGGACCGCTCGGCGGATGTCATCTTGGAGGTAGCGCCCGACGGCACGATCCTGCACGCCTCCCCGTCCGTCGCGCAGGTCGCGGGACAGCCGCCGGCCTATTATCTGGGGCAGCACGGCTTCACCCTGGTACATCCCGAGGACCAGCATGTTCTGTGGCGCGCGCATCGCCAGGCGCTCGCCAATCCCGACATTGCCCACATCGCCCAGTTCCGTAGCCCACGCGAAACCGCGGAGCCGACCTGGTTCGAGGCCGCGCTACGTGGCCTGGGGGGCAGCGCCGGGCAAGGGCTGATCGTGATCCTGCGCGACATCTCCGCGCGCAAGGCGACGGAACTGGCGCTCGAGATCGCGGCGAGTACCGATCCGCTGACCGGCCTCGTCAATCGGCGGAGCTTCCTCCAGCGGTTGCGCAATCAGATCGAGCATTGCCGGGTCGGCAGCAGCCAAGGCAGCGTCGCGCTTGTCGATCTCGATCACTTCAAGTCGGTCAACGACCGGTTCGGCCATGCGGTCGGCGATCTGGCGCTGCAGGCGTTCGCGCGCATCGCCGCCGCGACGATCGACCGGAGGCACTGTCTCGCGCGCATCGGCGGAGAGGAATTCGCCATCCTGCTCGTGGGAATCAATCCGAAGGAGGCGGAGGCGACATGCGAGCGGCTGCGCGAGGCGGTCGAGCAGTTGAAGGTGGAACTACCCAGCGGGATGCTCGAGATCGAGAGCCCGAGGATCACCGCCAGCATCGGCCTGACCGCGGTGGATCCGGCGAGCGATCCGGCCACCATTCTCAACCGTGCCGACGAAGCGCTGTACCGCGCCAAGGCGTCAGGCCGGAACTGCGTCCAGGTCGCAGACTAGCAGGGCATGCAAAAGGCCGCTCCGGTCTCCCGGAGCGGCCCCATGCCTCCGCTCTCGCGGAACTCGTATCGGCTCAGATGTCGTCGCCGAGGGCGCCCTTCACCTTGCCGGCGAACTGCTGCACCTTGCCCTTGCCTTCTTGCACCGCGCCTTCGTCGCGGGTGGCAGGGTTGTTGCTCTGCTGCTTCGCCTTGCCGAGCGCTTCGTTGACGTTGCCTTTGATCTTGTCGGTGAGTTCACCCATGATCGTCTCCTCTCGGTGGCCGCGGCAGCAGCGGGAAGCGCGCCGTTCAGCCATCGGAAGAAGAACGGGTGGCACGGATCGCGGTTCCACGATCCGGTATCCCGACTTGCTTTAGATCAGTCCGGCAAGCGGGCTCGACGGGTCCGCATAGCGGCGCTTGCCCATGCGACCGGCGCGATAGGCGAGCCGCCCCGCCTCCACCGCCGCGCGCATGGCCTGCGCCATCAGCATCGGGTCCTTGGCCTCGGCGATCGCGGTGTTCATCAGCACGCCATCGCAGCCGAGCTCCATCGCAGCGGCCGCGTCCGAAGCGGTGCCGACGCCCGCGTCGACCAGCACCGGCACCTTGGCACCCTCCACGATCAGGCGGATCGTCACCTTGTTCTGAATGCCAAGGCCGGAGCCGATCGGCGCCCCCAGCGGCATGATCGCGACGGCGCCGACATCCTCCAGCCGCTTGGCGGCTATGGGATCGTCGACGCAATAGACCATCGGCTTGAACCCTTCCTTGGCCAGGATCTCGGTCGCGCGCAGCGTCTCGACCATGTCGGGATAGAGGGTGCGCGCCTCGCCCAGCACCTCCAGCTTCACCAGCTCCCAGCCGCCCGCCTCGCGTGCCAGGCGCAGCGTGCGGATCGCGTCCTCTGCCGTGAAGCAGCCGGCTGTGTTGGGAAGATAGGTGATCTTCTTGGGGTCGATGAAATCCGTGAGCATCGGCGCCTTGGGATCGGTGACGTTCACCCGGCGCACGGCGACGGTGACGATCTCCGCGCCCGAGGCTTCGACCGCAGCGGCGTTCTGCGCCATGTCCTTGTACTTGCCGGTGCCGACGATCAGGCGCGAGCGGAAACGCTTGCCCGCGACCTCCCAGCGGTCTTCGTCCACCACCGCCGCATGGTCGCCGCCGCCGACGAAATGCACGATCTCCAGCTCATCGCCGTCATGGAGTTTCGCTTCGTGCAGCGTCGAGCGGGGCACCACCTCCAGGTTGCGCTCGACCGCGACCTTTTCCGGCACCAGGCCGATCTCCGCCGCAAGTTCGGCGATGGTCTGGCCGGCGCGAACGCGCTTGTGCTCGCCGTTGACGATGATCGTGATGGTGCCGTCGTTGTGCATTCGGGTTCGCCTTGCCTGTCGTCGTCCGCGGCGCGTCTCGACTTCGTCCGACGCTCGGGGCTATGGCCGGCGCATATAGGGTGCCGGCGACCCGGCCCGCAACCGAAAGGCAGCGCATGGCGGACACCGTCCCAGCAACCGTCTACGTCCTCAACGGCCCCAACCTAAACCTGCTGGGACTGCGTGAGCCCGAGATCTACGGCTCCGACACGCTGGACGACATCGCCGGCATGCTGGAGGACCGCGCCCGCGAGCTCGACCTGGAGATCGACCTGCGCCAGTCGAACCACGAAGGCCATCTGATCGACTGGCTGCACGAGGCGCAGGCGCAGCGCGCGCGCGCCGTGCTGCTGAACGCAGGCGGCTTCACCCATACGTCGGTGGCGCTCCACGACGCGATCAAATCGGTGAAGACGCCGGTGATCGAGGTGCATCTGTCCAACCCGCACCGGCGCGAGGCTTTCCGCCATACCAGCCTGATCGGACAGGCGGCCAAGGGAACCATCGCCGGATTCGGCGCGCTTTCCTATCTGCTGGCGCTTGAAGCCGCCGCGCGCATCTGACAGGAGCGCGGTTTTTCCCCTGGGGGTCTCATGGCAGAAGATACGCAACCCGCCACCATGGCGATCGACATCGAGCTGGTACGCCAGCTGGCGGAAGTCCTGGACCAGACGCAGCTGACCGAGATCGAGGTCGAGGACGGCAGCCGCAAGGTTCGCGTGGCGCGCAAGGCGGCGCCAGTCGCGCAGGTGCCGATGGCGATGCCGCAGGCCTATGCGCCGCAGCCCGCCCCGATGGCCGGCGCACCGGCCTCGCCCGCAGCAGCCCCGGCCGAGGCCGGCGGTTCGGCACCGACGGCAACCGCGGACGCGGTCAAGTCGCCGATGGTCGGCACCGTCTATCTGGCCGCAGAGCCGGGTGCGAAGCCGTTCGTCTCGGTCGGCCAGAAGGTCGCGGCCGGCGACACGCTGGTCATCATCGAGGCGATGAAGGTGATGAACCCGATCCAGGCGACTGCGGCCGGAACCGTCACCGCAGTGCTCGTCTCCAACGGCCAGCCGGTCGAGTTCGACCAGCCGCTCGTCGTCGTCGAGTAAGCCCGTGCCCGAAATCAAGAAGCTCCTGATCGCGAACCGCGGCGAAATCGCGCTCCGCATCCATCGCGCCTGCCATGAGATGGGCATCAAAACGGTGGCGGTCCATTCGACCGCCGACGCCGATGCGATGCACGTGCGGCTGGCGGACGAGGCGGTGTGCATCGGGCCGCCGTCGGCGACCGAGAGCTACCTCAACATCCCGAACATCATCTCGGCCGCAGAGGTGACGGGCGCCGACGCGATCCATCCGGGCTATGGCTTCCTCTCGGAGAACGCCAAGTTCGCCGAGATCGTCGAATCACATAATCTGATCTTCGTCGGGCCCAAGCCCGAGCACATCCGGACGATGGGCGACAAGGTCGAGGCCAAGCGTACCGCGGGCGCCCTGGGGCTGCCGCTGGTGCCGGGCTCCGACGGCGCGATCAGCGACTTGGCCGAGGCCAAGGCGCTGGCCGAGCGGATCGGCTATCCGGTCATCATCAAGGCGGCATCCGGCGGCGGCGGCCGCGGCATGAAGGTGTGCACCAGCCCCGACCAGCTCGAAACGCTGATGCAGCAGGCCGGCACCGAGGCGAAGGCCGCGTTCGGCGACGCGACCGTCTACATGGAAAAGTACCTGGGCAATCCCCGGCACATCGAGTTCCAGGTGTTCGGCGACGGCAACGGCAACGCCATCCATCTCGGCGAGCGCGACTGCTCGCTCCAGCGCCGCCACCAGAAGGTGCTGGAGGAAGCCCCCTCCCCGATCCTGTCCACCGCCGAGCGCGATCGCATGGGCGGCATCGTCGCCAAGGCGATGGCCGACATGGGCTATCGCGGTGCGGGCACGATCGAGTTCCTGTGGGAAGACGGCGAGTTCTACTTCATCGAGATGAACACCCGCCTGCAGGTGGAGCATCCGGTGACGGAGATGATCACTGGCGTCGACCTGGTGCGTGAGCAGATCCGCGTCGCCGAAGGGCATCCGCTGTCGGTCCAGCAGGACGAAATCGAGTTCCGTGGCCACGCGATCGAGTGCCGCATCAATGCCGAGGATCCGCGCACCTTCACGCCGTCGCCCGGCAAGGTCGCGGCCTATCACGTGCCGGGCGGCATGCATGTCCGCGTCGATAGCGGCCTCTATGCCGGCTACAAGGTGCCGCCCTATTATGACAGCATGATCGCCAAGCTGATCGTCTATGGCCGCACGCGCGAGGGCTGCCTCCTGCGCCTGCAGCGCGCGCTCGACGAGTTCGTGATCGAGGGGATGAAGACCACGATCCCGCTCCACCAGGCGCTGCTCGACGACCCCGAGTTCCGCGAGGGAGCGTACACGATCAAGTGGCTGGAGGAGTGGCTGGCAAGGCAGCCGGCGGCCTGAGTGCAGGCGGGATCGGCGCATGCGACACGCCGCGCGCCGCTCCCGCTTTCCTCCACCTCCTCCACCAAACAGCAGGGAAGAACGCGTTGAAGGCGACCATCTGGCACAATCCCCGCTGTTCGAAATCCCGTGAAGCGCTGGCCATCCTGGAGGCGACACCCGGCGTGGAGGTGACGGTTCGCGACTATCAGAAGCTGCCGCCTTCCCGCGCAGAGTTGGCGGCGCTCTACGCGCGTGCCGGCATGACACCCGCCCAGGGCCTTCGTCGAAGCGAGACGATCGCCAAGGAGCAGGGACTGGGGGCTGCCTCCGACAACGCGATCCTCGACGCCATGGCCGCGCACCCGATCCTGATCGAGCGACCGCTGGTCGAGACCGAAAAAGGGGTACGGCTCGGTCGTCCGCCCGAGACGATCCGCGAAATCCTCTGAACCATGGCCAAGACCAAGCCCCCGCTCGAGCCCGGCCGCAACTGCTGGCGGATCGAACCGGCGAGTCGCGCCGCCGTCATCATCGATGCCGACGCCTATTTCCGGCTCGCCCGCGCCGCGATGCGGAGGGCGGAGCAACAGCTGCTGCTGATCGGCTGGGACTTCGACGGCCGCATCAAGCTGGTGCAGAACGACGAGGACGACGCGCCGGCGCGCGTCGGCGCATTCCTCGAATGGCTGGTGGGCGCACGCAAGCGACTGCACGTCCACATCCTGCGCTGGGACACCGGCGCGGTGAAGTCGATGTTTCGCGGCACCACCATCCTGACGCTGCTGCGCTGGAAGGCGCACCCGCGCATCACCGCGAAGCTCGACGCCTTCCACCCCCCCGCAGCGTCACACCACCAGAAGATCGTGGTGATCGACGACTGCCTCGCCTTTTGCGGCGGTATCGACATGACGGCCGACCGTTGGGACACGCGCGAGCACCGCAGCGACGAGCCGGCGCGCGTGGAGCCGAACGGCACCCCTTATGGCCCCTGGCACGACGCCACCACCGCACTCGCAGGGCCAGTCGCAAAGGCACTGGGCGAACTCTGCCGGACGCGCTGGGAACTGGCGGGCGGGCAGCCTCTGCCGGTGCCGAGCGAGGATGCGACCCCGCCCTGGCCGGAGGGACTGGACGCGACCTTCACCGACGTCGAGGTCGCGATCTCGCGCTCCTCGCCCGAGATGCCGGACCAGCCGCCGGTGCGCGAGATCGAAGCGCTGTACCTGGACCTGATCGCGCGCGCCGAACGCTGGATCTATGCCGAGAGCCAGTATTTCGCGTCGCGCAAGATCGCCGAGGCCATCGCCCGCCGGCTCGACGAGCCGGACGGGCCAGAGATCGTGATCGTCAACCCGGTGAGCGCGCAAGGGTGGCTGGAGCCGATTGCGATGGACACGGCGCGCGCGCGGCTGGTCGAGGCGCTGCGCCGGCGCGACAAGCACGGACGGTTCCGCGTCTATCATGCCGAAAACGAGGCGGGCGAGCCGATCTACATCCATGCCAAGGTGACGGTGATCGACGGCGAGATCCTGCGGGTGGGATCGTCCAACTTCAACAACCGATCCATGCGGCTCGACACCGAATGCGACGTGACGATCGACGCGACCCGACCCGCGAACGCCCATGCGGCACCGGCGATCGCCAATGTCGCCCATGCGCTGATCGCCGAGCATTGCGGCACGGAGCCTGGAACCGTCGCACGCCACATGGCCGACACCGGCTCGCTGATCGCGGCGATCGACGCGCTGAGCCCGACCAGCGGGCGGCGTCTGCGCGCCTATGAGGAGCCGGACCTCTCCAGCGTCGAAAAGTGGCTCGCCGACAATGAGGTGCTCGATCCGGAGGGGCCGGAGGAGATGTTCGAGGCGCTGTCGAACCGCGCCGGCCTGCTGCGCCGCCTGCGGCCGGGACATGCGGCGCCGGTGCCCAAGTCGCTCTATGCAGCGGGCGCGGTGACGCTTGCCGCAGTCGGCGGCACGATCGGTGCGGCGCTGTGGCGACGCCGGAGGAAGGGCGGGTAAGTTCTTCGGGCCGGCGCCTCCTCCGGCGAGCGGTTCCGAGCAGGCGGGAACCGAGGGTGCCCCCCTTCACGCTGCTTCACCTCCGGCCGGTCCCGCTTTAACCTGGACGCACGATGATCGCCGCTATCGCCCAACTGCTGTTCTGCCAACTGATCGGCGAAGCCCTGAACCGCGGCGCAGGCATCCCGCTCCCCGGTCCCGTGCTGGGCATGTTCCTCCTGTTCGTCTGGCTGAAGATCCGCCCCGCCGAGCGGGTCGAGCTGAAGGCGGTGGCGACCTGGCTGATCGGCCACTTCGCCGTGCTGTTCGTGCCGGCAACCATGGGCCTGATCGACGAAGGACCGGCGCTGGCGCGCGACGGCATCGCCATCCTCGTCGCCTGTGTGGGCGCCACGCTGCTGACGATCGCGGTAACGGCGCTCGTGTTTCGCTGGGTCTCCGATCGGGACGAAACCGCCGCATGACCGCGCTCGGCTCGCTCCTCCACACGCCGCTGCTGTGGATCGCCGTCACCCTGCTGGTGTTCGAGGGCGCCGACACCATCTCCCGCCGGAGCAACCGCCATCCGCTCGCGCATCCGGTGCTGATGTCCGTTCCGGTGCTGGCGGCGATCCTGTTCGCAACCGGCACGCCCTATAGGACCTATGCGCAAGGCACAGCGACGCTGACCTTCCTGCTGGGGCCGGCGACGGTGGCGCTGGCCGTGCCGCTGTGGCGCAACTGGCCGCTGGTGCGCCGGTCGGGCAAGGCGGTGCTCGCAGCCCTGCTCGCCGGGTCGCTGACGGCGATCCTGAGCGCGGTCGCGATCGGCTGGGCGCTGGGCGCCTCGCCCGAGGTGCTGGCGACGCTGGCGACGCATTCGGCGACAACGCCGGTCGGCATGGCGATCGCCGAGAGCATCGGCGGCATAGCTGCGCTGGCCGCGGTGACGATCCTGACGACCGGCATCCTCGGCGCAATGGTGGCGACGCCGCTGCTCAACCGGCTGGGGATCACCGATCCTCGAGCGCGCGGCTTTGCGATCGGCGTCACCGCCCACGGCCTCGGCACCGCCCGCGCGTTCCAGGTAAGCGAGACCGCCGGCACCTTCGCGGGCATGGCCATGGCACTGAACGCGGCGATGACTGCCCTGCTGCTGTCGGTCGTGGCGCTGCTTTGAAGGCACCACGCTTTCCCGGCCATTCGGTACCGGTTAGCACCGGCACGACACGTCGCTGGAGGACAGCCGCATGAAACAAGCCCGCGGCGAGCCGGCAGGATCGATGGCTGAACAAGCGCCGACCCCTGAGGCGGCACTTCTGCGGCGGGGGCGAAGCGCCCGGCTGGCATGGCTGTGCCTCGGCCTCCTGCTGGTGGGGATCGGCTTCGTGGGCATGTTCGTGCCGCTGCTGCCGACGACCGATTTCCTCATCCTGGCGCTGCCTTGTTTTGCGCGCTCGTCACCGCGGCTGGAGCTATGGCTGCTGCGGCACCCGCGGTTTGGCCCGGCCCTGCTCGCCTGGCGTGAACGAGGCGCGGTGCCCCGGCATGCCAAA
Organism: Sphingomonas sp. JUb134; assembly: GCF_004341505.2. Classification (NCBI taxonomy): domain Bacteria; kingdom Pseudomonadati; phylum Pseudomonadota; class Alphaproteobacteria; order Sphingomonadales; family Sphingomonadaceae; genus Sphingomonas; species Sphingomonas sp. JUb134. Next base: position 63,802 of record NZ_SLYP02000003.1, on the reverse strand, counting down.
CTCGCCTCCTGCCTGGGCATGGTCATCGGGTTCGGACTGTTCTGCTGGGCCGTGCAGCCGGGCTGGATCGTCGCACTGATGGTCGCGGCGGTGCTGGTCGCTTGCGGCACATGGGTGCTGCGGCGTCCTTCCTAGCGTCTGCGCCACGCTGCGTGCCCGAGAGGGCGCGCGACGCCGGTGGTTGCGTCGCCTAGCGCCGAAGTTGTCTCGACTTCGCAGAGGACGCGAATTGTTCGGCGCGTGCTTTCGGGAGCTATCGCCAAACAGAAATTGATGTAACAAATCGCACACGTCAACTGTCGACAGCGGCACAGCAGGAGTCGCGTCTATCCGGGGGGAGATCTGAATGCGTGCGCTGTCCTTTGCCGCCATGCTGTTGCTTGCGAGCACGGCCACCTCGACCATGGCGCAGGCTCCCGGCAACACAGGCCCCTACAATGCGGCATTCCTGAAGGGCGGGATCGGCATCGAGCGCCCGTTGCAAGGCAGCGATGCGGCACTGGCGGCAGGCGCACCCTGGTCGATCTCGACCTGGGTGCGGCCGGACAAAGCCCGGGCAGACGCCACGCTAGTGGCGGTCGGCGATCCGGGAGGCGAAACTCGAAGACTGCAATTGCGTGAGGGCAGGCCAGAAGCAGTCGATGGCGGGCAGACGGTCTCGGGCCGCGTTGTTCTTGCGCCAGGCAAGTGGACGCATCTGGCGGCTGTGTCGGACGGGCGTACCCTCACCCTCTATGTCGACGGCCGGCGCGTCGGGCGGGGGGCCGCGCCTTCCACTGCCGTCGCCCCGCGGCTGGGGATCGCCCCGGTCGTCGATGGGCGTCACTTCGGTGGCACGCTCGTACACGCCGCCTTCACCGGCACGGCACTCACCCCGGAGCGGGTCGCGACTGCGGTCCGCGACCGCCCCGACTTCGACCTGGTGCAGATCTGGCGCGTAGGCGTTGGCTGGGAGTGGCAGAAGCAGGCGAACACCGGGCTTTGGCGCCAGCAGGACCCGTGGACCCTGCCCCAGGCACGCGGCAAGGCGATCACCGCACCCAGAGCACGGCCCGCGGAACGGACCGGGCCGCTCGCTCGCAATGCCGACGGGCGGTGGACGATCCACGGTTGGCAGCTGGCAGCCGCCCCCGAGGTAAAGGAGGATGGGGCCGCCCTGTCGCGATCGACGCGGGCAAGCGGCACCTGGCATGCGGCGACGGTACCCGGCACCGTGCTGACCACGCTGGTCGATCGCGGCGTCTATCCGCACCCCTATTACGGGCTCAACAACCTCGCGATCCCCGAGAAGCTGGCGCGCCAGGATTATTGGTACCGCACCAGCTTCACCGTGCCGCCCGAGGCGGCGGGCAAGCGGCTGACGCTGATCTTCGGCGGCATCAACTATGCGTCGGAGATCTGGGCCAACGGTCAACGGCTCGGAACCACCAAGGGCGCGTTCATCCGTGGCCAGGTCGACTTCGTCCCGGTCGCGGGTGAGAACCGGCTGGCGATCCGGGTGTCTCCGCCCCCGCATCCCGGCATTCCGCACGAACAGTCCATTGCGGCCGGCGTCGGTGAAAACGGCGGTCAGCTCGCCATCGACGGTCCGACCTTCATCGCGACCGAGGGGTGGGACTGGATCCCCGGCATTCGCGATCGCAACACGGGCCTGTGGCGTCCGGTCGAACTGTTGGCGCACGGCGACGTCCGGATCCTCGACCCGCAGGTGATCACCGACCTGCCGCTGCCCCGTACCGACGTCGCCGATGTCCATGTGACCGTGCCGGTGGAGAACGGCGGCACCGTCCCGCGGCAGGTGACGGTGCGCGCAGCCTTTGGCGACGTGCGGGTGGAAAAGACCGTGTCGGCGCCGCCGGGGGAGAGCCGGGTCGTCTTCACGCCGGCCGAGTTCCCGGCGCTGCGGGTGCGCAACCCGCGCCTGTGGTGGCCGAACGGTTATGGCGCGGCGGCCCTCTATCAGCTTTCGCTGGAGGCGCTCGCTGACGGGCAGCTTTCGGACACCAAGACCCAGCGCTTCGGGATTCGCGAGGTGAGCTACGACCTGTCGCTGTTCGACAGCGCGGGGGCGCTGCGCCGCGTCAACGTGCAGACCACCGACGGCAAGCTTTCCGGCACGAAGCTGATCGACGTGACGCATGAGGGGATCAAGCAGAGCCCGCGCGGCTGGGCGGAGTCGCTGACAGCGGCCGGCGAGCGGTCCCCCGCCGTTACGCCTGTGCCGCAGCAGATGCCGGAGCCCCACCTCACGATCCGCGTGAACGGCGTGCCGATCGCCGCGCGCGGCGGCAACTGGGGCATGGACGATGCGATGAAGCAGGTCAGCCGCGAGCGCCTCGCCCCCTATTTCCGCCTCCAGAAGGAGGCACACATGAACGTCATCCGCAACTGGATGGGCAACAACAACGAGGAGGAGTTCTTCGAGCTTGCCGACGAGAACGGCATGATGATCCTGAACGACTTCTGGCAATCGACCCAGAATTTCCAGGTCGAGCCCCAGGATCCGCAGCTGTTCCTCGCCAATGCGGTGGACACGGTGAAGCGCTATCGCAATCACCCGTCGATCATCCTCTGGTTCGGCCGCAACGAGGGCGTGCCCTACCCTGCCTTGAACGAGGGGCTGGACGACGTGATCGCCGAACATGACGGCACGCGCTGGTTCACCGGCAGCTCCAACGTGGTGAACCTGCAGGGGTCGGGCCCGTACAACTATCGCCCGCCGGTCGGCTATTTCACCGATCTCGCCACCGGCTTCTCCGTCGAGACGGGTACCCCGTCGCTTTCCACGCTGGAGTCGGTGAAGGCGTCGGTGCCGGAGAGCGAGCTGTGGCCGCTTAGCGACACACTCGCCTATCATGACTGGCACTTCGCAGGGAACGGGGACACCAAGACGTTCATGCAGACGCTGGGCACGATGTTCGGCGGGGCCAGCAGCTTCCCCGACTTCGAGCGCAAGGCGCAGATGATGAACCTCGAGACGCACAAGGCGATGTACGAGGGGTTTCTGGGGCATCTGTGGACCAAGAATTCCGGCCGGCTGCTGTGGATGACGCACCCCGCCTGGCCGTCGAACGCGTGGCAGATCTACAGCTGGGACTATGACACCCACGCCGCTTATTATGGGGCGAAGAAGGCCGCCGAGCCGCTGCACGTGCAGCTGAACCTGCCCGGCAACGAGCTGGTCGTGCTCAACACCACGCAAGCGGCGGTACCCGGCCTCACGGCGCGGACGCGCGTGGTGAGCCTCGACAATCGCGAGCTGTTCACGAGGACCGATCGGGTGGACGCCGCCGCGAACCAGGCGATGAAGCTGGAGCCAGTCCCGCTCGACCGCATCTTTGCGCAGGCCCCGATGGTGCTGGTGAGCCTCCAGCTGCTGGACGGGCAGAACCGCGTGGTCGCGGAGAACTTCTATTGGCGCGGCCGTGACCCCGCTTCCTATCGGGCGCTGAACGACCTGGCGCAGGTGTCGCTCGATGCCACCGCTGCGGCACCCGTCGCGGACGGCGAGGACCGGATGATCGCGGTGACGTTGGCCAACCCAGGCCAGGTGCCGGTGCTCAACGCCAAGCTGACGCTGGTGGACGCGCACGGCGAGCGCATCCTGCCGGCCTATTACAGCGACAACTACGTCGCGCTGCTGCCCGGCGAGCGCAAGCGCATCGAGGTCCGCTATCCGGCGAGCATTTCGGCCACGCCGTCGCTCACCTTGCGCGGGTGGAACGTCGCCCAGCAGCCGGTGGCGGTCGCGAAATGAGCGCACGCCTCCTCGCGTCGATCGCAGCGCTGCTGCTCCTGGGTGCAGCTCCGGCTCCGCCACGCGTCACGGTTCCCGGCGGGACGGTGGAGGGCGCCAGTGCGGAGGATGGCGCCTTGGTCTTCCAGGGCATCCCCTACGCCGCACCACCGCTTGCCCAGTTGCGCTGGGCCGCGCCCCAGCCGGTGCGCGCCTGGCAGGGCGTGCGCCCAGCCAAGGTTCGGGCGCCTGCCTGCCCACAGAACGACGATGGCTGGAACCGCACCGACGCCGCGCACTACAGCGAAGATTGCCTGACGCTCGACATCCGCACGCCCGGCCTCACGGGCAAGCGGCCGGTGATGGTGTGGATCCACGGCGGCAGCAATCGCGCGGGATCGGCCGGCGGCATGGTGGCGTCCCGCATCACCCGAAAGGGCGTCGTGCTGGTGGCCATCCAGTATCGCCTGGGTGTGCTCGGCTTCCTCGCCCCCCGGCAGGCGGCGGTCAACGGCACCGCGGGTAACTACGGGCTGATGGACCAGATCGCAGCACTGCGCTGGGTGCGCGCGAACATCGCCCGCTTCGGCGGCGACGCGGACCAGGTGACGCTGTTCGGCGAGTCGGCGGGGTCGCAGGACGTCTCGCTGATGCTGGCTGCGCCGGACGCACGGGATCTGTTCAAGCGCGCCATCCTGCAGAGCGGCACGCCGGGCTTCGGCCAGCCTTTCCGTCCCCTGCGGGACGCCTTCGCGATCGCCGACCAGGCGGAACGGCTGGCCGGGGGAGCAGGCCTTGCCGGGCTCCGTGCGGCGCCGGTGAAGCAGCTGCTCGAGATCGACACCAAACTGTCCGACCCGTCGCTGCACACCAACGGCTTCCTGTGGCTCAAGACGACGATCGACGGTCGTGTGCTGCCGGAGTCCCCGCGGCGCCTGCTCGCTAAGGCGCCTCGTAAACCCGTGATCATCGGGACGAACCGCGCCGAGTTCGGGCCCAAGGACGGCGCGACGGACATCACCGAGACGCTGCAACGCGTCTACGGTCCGCGCGCGGCAGAGGCACAGCGGCTGTATGCTTTCGGCACGCCCGGGCGCGATCCGCGGCTCGGCCACCCGGCGCTGGAAATCGAGAGCGACTGGGTGTTTCGCTGCCCCGCCATCACGCTCGCCACCCAGCTCGCCCGTCAGGGCTGGCCCGTGTGGAGCTACGAGTTCGACCTTGCACCCGATGGCGGCCTCACCAGCCATGCGATCGAAATTCCCTATGTAATGGACGCGCGGCCGATCGGTGACGGAGCGTCGCTTCAGGACTATTGGGTGAATTTCGCGCTACGCGGCGATCCGAACGGCGGCGCTCTCCCGCGCTGGCCGGCCTTTTCCGCGGACACGCGTCGCTATCTCGCGATCACGCCGAAGGGCGTGGAGGCTGCGGAGAAGCTGCGGATGGAAATCTGCGCGCTGAGGAACGAGATTTAGCGGGCGGCTGCGCGCCCTCCGCCATCACCACCGACCGTCCGGGCCAGAAAGGCGGCGTGCGGTTCGGCCTGTGCTACCGTTGCGGCGATCGCCGCGCGCATCCGCGCGAAGGTGTCGGTGAGCTCGGCGATGCTGAACCGGTCAGCCAGCGGTGACGAATGCTCGGGCAGATCCTCGAACCCGGCGTAGAGGCTCAGCCAGCTGGGGTCTTGAAAGGTCTCCCACTCGCGACGGACGAACTCGCCACTCGCGCGCCAGGTATCGAGCTTGAGCTGCAGCCCCTCGGTCGGCGGCATCGCCCGCATTCGGTCCCAGAACGGCTCGCCGTGGCGACCGTTCGCCCAATAATGCAGCAGCAGGAAGTCGCGGAGCCGCTCGAACTCCAGCACGGATTGATAGTTGTAGATCGCAGCCAGGCGGGGATCACAGGCGCGGTCCGGAAGGAAGCGCACCAGCCGCTCCAGGCCCGTCTGGATCAGCGAAATGCTGGTCGATTCCAGCGGCTCAAGGAAGCCCGAGGCGAGCCCCAGTCCGACGACATTGCGCTCCCAGAAGCGTGCCCGATGTCCGGTGGTGAAGCGTAGGCGGTTCGGCTGTCCCAGCGGTTCTCCCTCCAACTGCTCCAGCAGCATCGTTTCCGCGGACCCATCGTCGAGGAAGTCCGAGCAATAGACATGTCCGTTGCCGATGCGGTGGCGTAGCGGGATGCGCCACTGCCAGCCGGCGCGGCGCGCGGTGGCGACGGTGAATGGCTCTTGCGCGGCATCCCGCGGGCGGCAGGGAATGGCAATCGCGCGGTCGACCGGCAGCCAGCGGCGCCAGTCGACATAGGGGACCTCCAGCGCCTCCCCCAGCAACAGGCTGCGAAAGCCCGAGCAATCGATCCAGAGATCCCCCCCGATCCGTCGCCCATCCTCCAGCAGGACCGCGGCGACATGGCCGGTTTCGCCATCCCGCTCGACGCGGTCGATGCGTCCATCGAGGTGAACGACACCGGCCGCGACCGCACGGTGGCGCAGCAACGTGGCGAACTTGCTTGCATCGAAGTGCACCGCGAAGTCGAAGACGCCGAGGTCGTTCGCAGGCTTTTGCGCAGGTGCCAGGAAGCGGCCCTGTTCAGCCAGCTGGGTCGCGAGCGAATAGGCGCCAAGCGGGGTCGGGTCACCCGCCTGCCGCAATTTCAGCCAGTAATGGTGGAAGGCGACGCCGCGCGCAGGCGTGCCGTAGAGGCCGAAGGGATGAAAGAAGCGGTGGCCGGGCGCCTTCCACCCGTCGAAGCGGATGCCGTATTTGATCGTGCCTTCGGTCTCGCGCAGCACCTCGGCATCGCTGAGACCCACAGCCGCGAAGAAGTCGCCGATCGCGGGCACCGTCGCCTCGCCGACGCCCACCGTACCGATCGCAGAGCTTTCGACCACCGTGATCGAGACCCGCAGGTGATCGAGTTGGCGCGCGAGAAAGGCAGCCGCCATCCAGCCGGCCGTGCCGCCGCCCACGATCACGATGCTGCGGATCGGGTTCATCCTGTTTCTCCCGCGCGAAGGGTACGCCCGCAAACGAAGGCCGCCGCACTTGATGGTGCGGCGGCAAGGTGAACCATCCGCGCGCCCTTAGAAGCGCGCACGCACCCCGGCGATGAAGCGCCGTTCGTAGATGTTCTCGAACAGCACCTGGTCGCTGAAGGTCAGGTAGTAACGCTCCGTCTCTGCAGTGAGGTTGGCCGCCTGACCGTAGAGCGTGAGGTACGGCAGCACGTCGTAGGAGATCGACGCGTCCAGATAGTTGGTCGGCCGCTGGTACTGCGCGAGTCCCGGGATGCCGCCATAGTCGGACGAGACCAGCCGCTTGGAGCGGTAATTGTACGCGATGCGGGCCTGGAAGCCGTATTTCTCGTACCAGAGGGCGGCGTTGATCTGATGCTTGGAGTTGTCCTGGAACGGCTGGTCGTGGCCCGCCAGGTCCACGCGCCCCGTGTCGCCAAGCGAAAGGGTGTAGTTTGCATCCACGCCGAAGCCGCTGAGGAATCCGTCCACGCCATAGTCGGCAAGCGCCTGGCGCGCGGACGCTTCGATGCCCTTCAGCGTGCCGCCTTCGCCCTGCTGCGTCGTGCTGACCGGAACCGGCCGGCGGATCACGCCGTCGTTGTCGGGGATGTCGTTCCGGATGACCGTCGTATTCTCGATGAAGCTATCGACGTTGATGTAGAAGGCGCCGAGGGCGACCAGGCTCGACTGCCCGGTGTAATATTCCAGGCTCGCCTCGGCATTGTCGGCGCGCCACGGCTCCAGCTGCGGGTTGCCGCGCGCATTCGCACCGCGAGCCTCGAACAGCCCTGTGGCGGTGTTGATGGCATAGTTGACGTTGAGGCCGCCGCCCCATTGCAGGAAGTCGAGCAGCGTCATCGTCTTGGCGAAGGCTGCACGCAGCCGAAGTCCCTCGGTCAAGTCCACCGCGACGTTGAAGGCCGGCAGGAAATCCGTGAACTCGCGCTTCGTGAGCAGATCTCCGGCGTCGACCCCGGAAACCCCATAGGGCTGGGGCACGCCGACGATGTTCTGGCGCACGGTGAAGCGGGTGTTGACGATGCGGACGCCGCCGTTCGCCTTGAACGGGAGGCCGAATACCTCGCCCTCGCCCGCGACCTCCGCATAGCCGGAGATCTGGCTGAGCTTGATGCCGAAGGAATCCGCCGGATTCACGTTGTTGACGCTGCCGGGATAGAAGCTGTTCTGGAACGCCTCGGAGTCGTCCATCGCCTTCGGATCCAGCACCCACAGTGTCGGCGCGCCGGCGGCCGGCAGTTGATACTGCTTCATCAACCCGGCGAAGACCGGGTCGTCGCCCTGCCGGGTGAAGCCGGCCGTATAGGGAGTGCCTGCCGCATCGCGGACCGCACAAGCATTGTCGCCCAAGTTGACGTCGAACGCCTTCCACTTGACGTAGCAGCCACCCGCCGGGTTCGCGGGGTTGTCGGTGTTGCCCGCATAGAAGGGCGAGATGCGCTCGAAGGTGAACTGGTCGACGCTGCGCTCGCCGTAGCGCGCACCGAATTTCAGGCGAAAGGTGTCGCTCGCCTTCCACTCGGCATCACCGCGCAGGGCCCACAGGTCGCCATCCTGGTAGACGTTGTTTTCCGAGGAGATGGTCTTGAGCCCGTAGCGCGAGACATCCCCCACCTGGTCCAAGAACGCCGGCGAGAAGCCGAACACCGGCTTGCCGCTGGTATAATCGACGGTCGCATCCTGGCTGTAGGCTCGATAGCCGGTGGGGTTGAAGCGGATGTCCCCGCCCGGATAGTTACCGACGCCGTCATATGCCCATTGATACCCGTCCGTCAGGTTGAACTGAGCGTAGGACTGGTCGAGCTTGCGGCTGGCCTTGCCGTAGATGCCGCGGACCGTGGCGCTGAACTGCTCGCTCGGCTTCCAGTCGAGCTGGACATTGTAGTTCTGCGACTCCGAACGAATACGGAACGTCTCCGCATAGCTGTCGAAGTTCGGCAGGTCATAGGCATAGCTCTGAACGGTGTTCAGGTTATACCCGCCGACCACCGCGCCCGTGTCCCGAGACGCCGTGGGAAGGAAGGGCGACGACTGCCAATCGACCATCTGGAACTGGAAGCCAGCGGTACGGTCGTACTGCGTCTGCTTCGTGTAGAAGCCGTCGGCGGTCAGCCGCAACGCGTCCGAGAATTCGAACTGCAGCGAGCCATTCGCGCCGAAGCGCTCGCGGCTGGTGATGCGGTTCCAGGCGGTGTGCGCCTGCGGCGTGATGAACGCGTCGTTCGCGTCGCCATCGCCGTTCACGTCGAAGCCGACGATCTCACCCGCGCCGTTGCGCACCGGCGTCCCGCGGCTGACCAACAACGGTGAACAGCGCGTGCCGCCGACGGCGGGTGGCGTGCCGACGGGGTCCGGCACGACGCAGGAGGTCGCAGGGTTCGTGTCCGTGTTCGGGGTGGTGTTGTAGAGGATCCGCCCCGCCGCATCGCGCCGATAGTTGCCGACTGCGAAGTCGCCCGGGTTGGTTGCACTGCCGCCTTCGTTGCGCAGCGTGACACCATAGTCTTGGATACCGCGGAAGCTATTGGCGAGGTCCAGGTCGCTATAAGCGGCCGATACCAGGATGCCGAAGCGGCCGGAGTTATAGGAGATCAGGCCGTTCGCGGACGGGTTCCACTTCTCCGTCTTGTCGCCGTACTGCGCCTCCGCCGCGCCGGCGATGGTCAGGCCGCTCTTGAGGTCGAACGGACGCCGGGTGAGGAGGTCCACCGTGCCCGAAAGGCCCGCCTGCTGGAGCGAGGCGGTCGGCGACTTGAAAACGGTCGCGCCCGAGAAGAGCTGCGAGGGAATGTCGGTGAAGTTCGGCTGCACCGTGGTGACCGAGTTGGCACCCAGGAACTGCTCGCCGTTCATCAGGGTCGTCACCTGCGGCAGGCCGCGGATGTTGATGGCGCCGCCCTCACCCGCCTCACGCCGAATCTGGACGCCGGGGATTCGCTGCAGCGAGTCCGCGATGGTGACGTCGGGAAGCTTGCCGATGTCCTGGGCACTGATCGCGTCCACGACGCTATCCGCCTCACGCTTCACCTCAATCGCGCGCGCCTGCGCAGCGCGGATGCCGGTGACGACGATCTCCGAACCATCATCGTCCGACTGCGTGGGTGCCGCGACCGAGTCCTGCGGGCGCTCGATCGCCTCCGGATCGGTCTGGGCGACATCCTGCGCCTGGGCGGCCCAGGCACCGAACGTGCCGAACGCAAGTGCGGACGTAGCCAACAACACGAAACGACGTGCGGAAACGCTTCCTGCAACCATGCCACCCTCCCTAGTCGACCGATGTGTTCCTCGGCTTCGAATAAGTAAATTACTTGTTCAATCTAGTAGAGAGGGTGTCAAGAACTTGCCGTTACCTAGAAAGTATACGGCCGGAGTGCGTCTCCGCGGCAACACTTCTCCCCAAGGGCGGCAGGCGAGAAGCACCAGGCGGCGTCCGGCACCGCGGGGGGAGTGGATGTGGGAAGGGGGCGCCCTCCAGCCACCCCCGCAAGCAGCCCCAGGGAAAGAAGCTGGCGGCGCGTCGACGACGCCAGCGGCGTCGTCACTTCAATTCGCGGATCCAGATCGAACGAAAGCTGATCGGCGGGCTCGGATCGCCATGATCCTGCAGCTTGATCGGCGCGGGTCCATGCGCCTTGTACGCCGGCGCGCCGATATAGGCCGTCTCCCCCTTCAGCGCGACATGGTCCTGGACCAGAACCCCGTTCAGGAAGGCGGTCACATAAGCCGGGCTCGACACCGAGCCGTCCGCAGCGAACACCGGGGCGGTCCAGATCACGTCGTAGCTCTGCCATTCGCCCGGCGCGCGCACCGGATTCGCGAGCGGCGCGAACTGCTTGTAGATGCTGCCGGCCTGACCGTTGACATAGGTCTTGTTGCGGAAGCTATCCATGATCTGAAGCTCGTATCCGGCGTCGCCGTCGCCGGTCGACGCCAGGAACAGGCCACTGTTGCCCCGCGCCTGCCCCTCTCCCGTGATGTTGGCCGGGATGCGCCATTCGAGGTGGAGTTGGTAATTGCGGAAACGCTGCTTCGTCTCGATGTTGCCGGTCCCCTTGCGCACCGTCAGCACGCCATCGGCCACTGTCCAGCGCGCGGGGGACTTGTCCTTGGTGGAGACCCACTGCCTGAGGTTCTTCCCGTCGAACAGCACCAATGCGTCGGAGGGAGCCGGCGTCTGCGTCGCGGGTTCGGGCGTGACGACCGGAGGGACGGGTTGCCAGACCTCGGTATCCTCCGGGCGCGGCCCGGACTGGCCCGTCACGGCGGCCGTGCCCATCGCGGCCCCCAGCAGGGTTACACTGGCGGCGATTGCTGCGATCATAGTGCCCATCCCTTGCGATACTCCCGATCCAGAAATTGGTTGGCCTCGGCGACGTTGGTGATGCGGTCGCCATCATATTCGATCGGCTGGTCGGCGCGCAGCGCCACCATGCCGAGCAGCATCGTTTCCGTGAGCGGCACGGCCACCGAGAAGGGCGAGGAGATCGCCTCTTCGCCCCGGATCGCCCGGATCCAGTTCATCTCGTGCCCGTCGCGCCCACCCAGGATCCGGGGCAGCGACATCGGCACCGCGGCCGCGCGCTCGGCCACGCCATCGCCGATCAGCACGGGCTTCTCCCCGTAGGTCTCGTGCATCAGCATGCCGCGGTCCCCGACATAGAGCACGCCGCCGTCCGGGTTCATGCGGGCAGTAAGCGGCATGGCCGTGGGCGTCGGCGGCATCAGCCCGCCGTCGTACCACGTCATCGTGAGCGGCCCGCCCTTCGCCCGCCCGAACTGGTAGGTCGTGATGTTGGCGAGCGGATAGCTGCCGAGATCGGCGGGTGGTTTGCCGTCCCAGATATCGGTGTCGCCTCCCCACCGGCTGTGGCGCGTCTCGATGCGGGTAGGAAGCCCCGGCTCCAGCGCCCAGACCGGGAAGTCGACGAGGTGCGCGCCCATGTCGCCGAGTGAGCCGACGCCGAACGGTACCCAGCCGCGCCAGTTGAAATGCGCGTAATCGGGGTGATAGCCCCAATCCACCGGCGCCGGCCCGAGCCAGAGGTTCCAATCCAGGCTGGAGGGCGCGGTGACGGCGGCGGGACGGGCCTCTCCCTGCGGCCACAGCGGGCGATTGGTCCAGACATGCACCTCGCGCACTCGGCCGATCACACCCGCACGGATCCACTCGACCACACGACGGCCGTCGTCGCCGGAATGGCCCTGGTTGCCCATCTGGGTCACGAGCTTGGGATTGCGCCGGGCGACCTCCAGCAGCGTGCGCCCCTCTCGCACCGTATAGGTCAGCGGCTTTTGCACATAGACATGAAGGCCGCGCTCCATCGCTTGCTTCGCGGCGATGGCATGGTGGTGGTCCGGCGTCGCGATCACCACCGCGTCGATGTCCTTGCGGGCGTCGAACATGCGCCGGTAGTCGGCGAACCGGGCGGCGCGGTCATAGGCCGCCTTCAGGGGCTGCATCTCGGGCCGGGCAACACCCTTGTTGTCGACGAAGCTTTTGGCAACGTGATCGAAGTCCACGTCGGCCAGCGCCACGATGTTCTGGCTGGTGAGCTTGGCCATGTTCTGCGCGCCCATGCCGCCGGCGCCGATCACCGCGACATTCACCCGGTCGCTCGGCCGGAGACGACGCGCCGCCGCCTGTCCCGGTATCGCAAGCAAGCCTGCTGTCGCGGCAGCGCCGCCGAGCCAGTCCCGCCGCGTCAGGCCATTTCCCTGTTCCGCCACGATCATCCTCTCCCCCTTTTTTCTTTCCCGGCCGTCAGGCCGGTGGGCACGAGGAGCAGGCTAACAAGGGAAACACGTCCCTGCCACCTCCGGAAAGCAAAGCCGTCTAGAATTTCGCCGGATCGCCGATGTCAGGGTAGTTTCTCTCGCCGCTTCCTATCCTTGCGGCAGCAGCTTAGGCTTCGACGAAAGAAGTCGAACAGGAGGGGCCGTAATGCAGCTTTTCAAAACGTCGTCGTCGCAAGCGCACCACGCGTCCGTGCGCTCTCTGCTGCGGCGGAGCGCCTACGCAGCACTGCTGCTCATCACAGCGACACCGGCCGCGGCGCAGAGCGGTGATCCCACCAGCTTTGCGAGCGCGGCGGACGTAGCGGCGCAGGTGGAGGACATGGGCCGCGCGATGAAGCCGGGGCAAGGCTTCTCCAGCCGGCCGCTGGTGCGTGACGACAAGACGATAGCGGCGCTCGAATATTGGAAGGCGCCGGGCCGTCCCGCCGTCCATCCGGAGGACGCCGAATACGCGCTGGTCGTGGCCGGCGCCGGCACGATGATCTCCGGGGGAACGCTCGAGGAGGCAAAGGTCACCCAACCCGGGCTGACCGAAGGAAGTCGCATCATCGGCGGCACGACACGCAATCTGGTGCCGGGCGACGTCATCCTGATCCCGGCCGGCGTTCCGCACTGGTTCGGGATTACCGGCGATCGGCTGGTGCTGCTGGGCACAAAGCTGCCGCGGCCGGAGGCACGCTGACGCCAGCGATCCCCGTGCAGCAAGGCGGGGAGCCAATCGCCGCGCGCACCGTTGATCCGGGTGCATTTATTCGAAGGCCTGGACGCAATCCTCCTGGCGGCACTTCTGCTGCTGGTCGTCGCACGCAAGCTCAACGTCCCCTATCCGACGTTGCTGGCGGCGGCCGGCATCGGCTTCGCGCTGCTTCCCTTTGCACCCGACATCGACCTCGATCCGGCCCTCGCGATGGCGCTGTTCATCGCACCCGCACTGCTTCACGCAGCCTATCACACGAGTTTGCGGGGCCTGCGCCGCTTCTGGTTTCCGCTTCTGTCGCTGGCGGTGTTCGCCGTGCTGGTGACCACGGCCGCCGTCACGTTCGTCGGCGTCGCCGTGGCCGGGCTTCCGCTTGCCGCAGCATTCGCGCTCGGCGCGATCGTCGCACCGCCCGATGCCGCGGCGGCAGAGGCCGTGCTGTCCGAAGTGGGCATCCCGCACCGCGGCCTGCTGCTGCTGCAAGGAGAAAGCCTGCTCAACGACGCGACCGCCCTTCTCTTGTTCGGGCTGGCGGTTGCACTCGCAACGAACACCGACACGGCGACGACTCCGCTTGTCCTCGCCGCAGCAGCGCCCGGCGGCATCCTGTTCGGCTTGGCGGCGGCCTGGCTGTACCTGCGGATCGTCCCGCTCTTTTCCGGGACGCTCGGCTCGAGCCTCGCCGATTTCGCCGTCACCTTCGCGATCTGGTTGCTCGCGGAGCGGCTCCATCTTTCCGCCGTGCTGGCGGTGGTCGCATTCGGCCTGCTGGTGGCGCAGCGGCGTCCCCTCGGCCAGTCTGCCCGCGATCGGATCCAGAGCCGGGCGGTCTGGTCTGCGGGCGTGCTGGTCCTCAACGTGGTCGCCTTCATGATCATGGGGCTGCAGTCCCGCGACGTGCTCCTGCGGCTGGACAGCGCCGAGCGGCTTCCCGCGATCGTGTTTTCCCTGATCGTGCTGGCGACCGTGCTGGGTGCGCGGCTCGCCTGGGTGTTGCTGGTGCGCGCGTTCGAAGGCTTGATCTCGCGCCATCATGCACCCGCCTGGCTTCCCAAGCCGCCGCCCTGGCGTGCCGCGCTGATCCTCGGCTGGTCAGGAATGCGCGGGCTGGTGACCCTTGCCACCGCCTTTGCGCTCCCGGCAGCCATGCCGGGACGCGACCTGATCGTGCTCGCGGCATTCACCGTCGTCATCGGCACCCTCGTCGTCCAGGGGCTGACGCTGGGGCCGCTGATCCGATGGCTCGACATCGGCGAGGACGCCGGATTGGCGACGAAGCTCGGTACCGCACGACGGCGGATCATCGACGCTGGCGTCGCGGTGCTCGCCGGCGACGAGAGCGATGCTGCCAGGGCGCTTCGCGTCCGCTACGGCGCCGCGGGGGCAGTCGCCGCGCATGCCGAGGATCCGCAAGCGCCCTCCGACTTCGACACGCTGCACCTCAAGGTCGTCGAGCATCAGCGCACCGCGCTCAACGAGATGCGGCAGAACGGGGACATCGCAGAGGATATCTACCGTCGCCTGCTGGAGGAACTCGACTGGTCTGAGGTCGAAGCGCGCTCCTTTTCCGACAACGTGCTGCGCTCCGCCTGACCCCGCCCAGGGCGATCAACCTCGATAGTCTTCCACCGAACGTGCGGGTGTACCCGGCACCCTCAGCCTCACTTCATGCGCCCAGGAGGTTGCCGTAGCCGATCACCACGGTCGCCAGTACCAGCAGGGCGACGCCACCCCACACCATCGCGCGAACGCGCGGGTGTGCGTCCTTCCACTCGCGGAACGCAAAGCCCCACAGAGTCCCGAAGATGATGATGCTCGCCATGTGCAGCGTCCAGGACGAGAAGCCGAAGCGGCCCATCTGGCTTTCGCCCATGGTGTAGAAGAAGAACTGGAAATACCAGGCAGTGCCCGCGACCGCGCACAGGAGATAGTTGCGCAGCAACGGCGCCCCGGCGCCCTTCCCGCCCCCGCGCCACTCGCCTGCGCTGCGGTTGCGCAGGATCAGGAACGCGCACCAGAGAGCGTTGGTGACGAGCCCGCCGAACATGACAAGGCACAGCACCGGCAGGCCGGTCCACAGCGGGCCCGTTCCGGCCGCCGCGGACAGCGGCTTGATCGGTTCGCCGGCGGCAAGACCGAAGGCGAAGCAGGCCGACATGATCCCCGCGAAGATCGCGACGACGATACCCTTGCGGAAATCGAACTCGGCGACGGCAACTGCTTTTTGCTCTGGCGAGAGCGCGGCGTCCTTGCGCGCACCCGCCATCGCGACGACGACGATCCCGGCAAGCGTCATCACCAGACCCAACAGGATGATGTTGCCCGATGGCGTGTCGAGCAGCTTCTCCTGGAAGTCGCCCTGGAAGATCGGCGGGATCAGCGTGCCGAATACGGTGCACAGCCCCAGGACCACCGCCATGCCGAGCGACAGCCCGAGGTAGCGCATCACCAGGCCGTAGCCGAGGCCGCCGAAGCCCCACAGCATGCCGAAGAACACCGGCCACAACAGCGTGGGGGTAGGCGTGCGGGAAAGGACGCCGAGCAGGTCCTCGGTCTGGATCGCGGCGAAGAACCATGGCGCGAGCAGCCAGGAGAAAAGGCCGCCGGTCAGCCAGTAAATCTCCCAGCTCCAGCGCTTCACGCCCTTGTAGGGAACGTAGAAACTGGCGGAGGCGAGGCCGCCGATCCAGTGGAACAGCACGCCCAGCAGCGGATTTGCGCCCATCACAGGTCGAGCTCCAGTCGATAGACGCGGTTGGCATTGCGCCCGAACAGGTCGCGCCGCTCGTCTTCCGAGAAATGGGCGACGATCGCGTGATAGGCTTCAAGATGCTGATCGAAGGGAGCGAACAGCTTGTCGGTGGGACTGTCGCTCGCGAACAGGCAGCGGTCCGTCCCGAACAGATCGATCGCCTCCAGCAGGATCGGCCGAATGCTTTCAATCGTCCAGGCTCGGTCGATGAAGCCGACGCCGGAAAGCTTGATCGCTACGTGCGGGGATCGCGCGAGCGCACGCAGGCCGTGGCGCCAGCGGGTAAGTCCCTCTCGCTCGGTCGGGATCGGCATGCCGACATGGTTGATGATGACCGGGATGTCCGGGTGGCGCTCGATCAGCGGCGCCAATCCCGCCATCTGCCCGGCATAGCATTGCAGGTCGAACGACAGACCATGGCGCGCGAGCAGCCCGAACCCCGCCCACCATTGGTCGTCCTGGGTGACGTCGTGCGGCGTGTAGGTGCGCAGGGGATTGGTATGCCAGTTGACGATCTGGCGAATGCCGCGGACGCGCGGGTTGGCGGCCTGCGCCTCCAGCAGCGGCTCGACGCCGGGATCATGGAGCGGCGCAAAGGCAACGATGGCATTGGGCATGCCGCGGTCGGCGGCAATCGCCTCCAGCCATTCGGTTTCGTCGAGGGCCTGCGAAGGGTCGGCACCGGCATCGATGTGGACAATGCCCTTGACGTTCCAGCGCCTGGCATCGGCGCAATAGTCGTCGATCCGATAATCGCGCGCGATCGGCTCGGTGACACCTGCGGGTCCCTCGGTGAAGGGCGGGGTCAGCCACGGATAGCGGATGAGGTCGAGGTCCCAAAGATGGACATGGGCGTCGACGAACGGAATGGCTTCCATGGGTCTCCTCTCGTGTGACGCGCCGCCTCTTTCGGGCGGTCGCGCAGCGGGATCAGAAGGTTGTGCGCCCCCCGGAGGTGTCGAAGGTGGCGGCGGTGGTGAAACTGCATTCCTCGCTCGCCATGAAGCACACCATCGCGGCACTTTCCTCGACCTCGCCCAGGCGCCCCATCGGGATCTTGGATCGCATGTAGTCCACCTGGCTCTGCGGCAATTGCGCCAGGATCGGGCTTTCGAACGTGGCGGGGGTCAGCGCGTTGGCGATGATGCCGCTACCGGCAAGCTCCTTTCCAAGCGACTTGGTGAAGCCGATGACCCCTGCCTTGGATGCCGAATAGGCAGAGGCATTGGGATTGCCTTCCTTGCCCGCGACGGAGGCGACGTTGACGATCCGGCCATAGCCGTGGCGCAGCATGTACGGCACCACCGCGCGTACGCAGTAGAAGATGCCGTTCAGGTTGATGTCGATCACCCGGAGCCAGCTGTCGATCGGGAACTCGTGCGCCGGCTTGGTCGCGCCGGTGATGCCGGCGGAAGCGACGAGCACATCGATCCGCCCGAGCGCCTCGAAGGTAGCCGCCGCAGCCGCCTCGACCGCCTGTTGATCCGACACGTCAAGAGCGACGACATGCGCCGCCCCAATGCCGTCCTTCGCGGCTGCAAGGGCTTCCGGATTGACGTCCCAAAGCGCGACCTTCCCGCCCTCGGCGATGATCCGCTTGGCGGAAGCGAGCCCAAGACCCGAGGCGCCGCCGGTGACGACGGCAACCTGCCCGGCGAACCGGTCGGGGAAGACACTCACCCCAGCACCTCGTCACCCAGGTGGCGCCACGCGACGACGTTCTGCTGCTGCTCGCCGAGGCCGGCGATCCCCAGGCGCATCGTGTCTCCCGCCTTGAGGAAGATCTTGTCGGGCTTCTTGCCCTCGCCCACGCCTGGCGGGGTACCGGTGATCAGCAGGTCGCCGGGATAGAGAGTGATGTAGCGGCTGACATAGCTGATGATCTGCTTGACGTCGAAAATCATGGTGCGGGTGTTGCCGGTCTGCATCCGCTCGCCGTTCACGTCGAGGAACATGTCCAGGTCCTGGCAGTCGGCGACCTCGTCCGGAGTCACGAGCCAGGGGCCTACGGGACAGAAGGTGTCATGGCCCTTGCCCTTGGACCACTGGCTGCCGCGCTCCTTCTGGTTGAAGCGTTCGGACACGTCGTTGGCGACGGTGAAGCCCGCGACATGTGCCAGCGCGTCGTGCTCCTCGACGTAGCGGCAGGTCCTGCCGATCACGACGCCCAACTCGACTTCCCAGTCGGTGTGGGTGGAATCCTTCGGGATCATCACTTCGTCGTCGGGTCCGGTGAGGCTGGACAGCGCCTTCATGAACATGACCGGCTCGGTCGGGATCGGCAGGTTGGATTCGATCGCATGGTCCTCATAGTTGAGGCCGATCGCGACGATCTTGCCGATCCCTTCCACGGGCACGCCGTAGCGCGGCGCCCCCTCGACCACGGGCAGGCTCTCGACGTCGAAATCACCAAGCGAGGCGATCGCGGCGACGGTCAGCCGGTCGACCTTGCCTGACAGGTCGCGCAGCACGCCCTGGGCGTCGACCACGCCGGGCTTTTCGGATCCGCGGGCACCAAAGCGGCAGAATTTCATGGGAGAGGCTTCTTTCGTTGGAGCTTGGGAAAGGGAGGAGATCAGCGCGCGTAGGGGCGATGCATCGGCAGGTCGCGGTTGAGCTCCACGCCGAACCCGGGCTTGTCGAGTGCACTCGCACGCAGGCGGCCGTTCACCGGCACGGGCTCGCCGATCAGTTGCGGGTGGAACATCGGCAACACTTCGCTTGGGCCGGGATGCATCATCAGGAACTCGGCGAAGGGCGAGTTATGGCGCGTGATGACGAAGTGGTAACTGTAGACCGACGAGCCGTGCGGCACGACCAGCTTGCCATGCGCGTCGGCGAGCGCCGAGATCTTGAGCAATTCGGTCACGCCGCCGCACCAGCCCACATCCGGCTGGAGGATGTCGCAGCAGTCCATCTCCAGCAGCATGCGGAAGCCCCAGCGGGTCGCCTCATGCTCGCCGGTGGTGACCAGCATGCCCCGGGGCACGTTGCGCTTCAATTCGGCATAGCCCCAGTAGTCGTCGGGACTGATCGCCTCCTCGATCCACTTGAGGCCATGCTCGTGCGCCGCAAGCGCCAGACGCGTCGCATAGTCGACGTCGAGCGCCATCCAGCAATCCAGCATCAGCCAGAAGTCGGGGCCGACCCGCTCCCGCATCGTCGCCAGTTCGGCGATGTTCTTGCGAAGGCCTTCGATGCCCTCCGCAGGGCCGTGGTGAAGCGGCATCTTGCCGCCGATGAACCCCATGTCCTTCGCGAGGTCCGGCCGCGAGCCGGTCGCGTAGAATTGCAGTTCGTCGCGCACCGCCCCGCCGAGCAGCGCATGCACCGGCTCCCCGCGAAGCTTGCCGAGCAGGTCCCAGAGCGCGAGGTCGACGCCGGAGATGGCATTCACCACCAACCCCTTGCGGCCGTAATATTGGGTGGAGAAGTACATCTGGTCCCAGATCTTCTCGTACTCGGCCGGGTTGCGACCTTCGAGGAAGCGGGCGAGGTGCCGCTCGACGATGAAGCAGGCGGGCTCGCCGCCGGTCGTCACCGCAAAGCCGATCGTGCCGTCCTCGGCCTCGATCTCCACCACCAGCGTGCCCAGCACGTTGATGCCGAAGCTCTGCCGGGACTGGCGGTACTCGGGGTAGCGCGCCATCGGCGTCGCGATATGATCGTCGATCCAGTGGCCTGCCCCCTGGTCGTGATAGTCGGCCCCGCCGCCACGGACGGTGAATGCTCGAACGTGCTTGATCCTGGGAAGCCCGGTGTATGCCATTCGCACCATCCCCTTGTTCGACGCCGCCTTGCCGGCGATCATGCTCACTGCCTGTTACCGATACCATCTGGTGATACGGATTTCGATGATATGAGGGGATCGTCTGCCCTCGCCTCGCACTCCCGGCGATGCCCATTTACAATCTCAACTTGTGGGATAGGATGTTACGAGATGGAAAATACCGCGTCAAACGAAGAATTACCGGAGGCGAAGCCCGCTTCGAAGGTCCAGGGCAGTCAGACGCTGCTGCGTGGACTCGACCTGCTGGACCAAGTGGT
The DNA here is from genome assembly GCF_004341505.2 of Sphingomonas sp. JUb134. Lineage (NCBI taxonomy): Bacteria > Pseudomonadati > Pseudomonadota > Alphaproteobacteria > Sphingomonadales > Sphingomonadaceae > Sphingomonas > Sphingomonas sp. JUb134. The sequence goes on along the minus strand of NZ_SLYP02000003.1, from coordinate 43,734 downwards.
CGACGGGCCGGTGCGGCTTGCCGAGCTTTCCGCGCGCATGGGGCTGACGCGCTCGACCACCCATCGTCTCGCCAATGCGCTGATCGACCGCGGCTTCGTCACCTACCTTCCGCGTGAGGGCTATCAGCTCGGACCCAAGCTGCTGCAGCTCGGGTTCCTGGCGCAGAGCCAGGCCGATGTGGTGCAGATCGCCCGCCCTCGTATGGAGGCGCTGGCCGCGCAGAGCGAGGACACGGTGCATTTCGGCCGGTTGGACGGCGAGCTCGCGCTCTACCTGGACAAGATCCCGGGGCGGCGGCGGGTCGACATCTCCAGCCGCGTGGGGGACCGCCAGCCCCTCACCTCGACCGGGCTGGGCAAGGCCCTGCTGCTCGATGCACCGGAGGCCGAGTGGCAGCGCGCGTTTGAGCGCGAACAGGCGGGCGGTGCGCCCTCGATCGACTATGCCACCTGGCTGCAACGGATGCGGGGCTATGTGGCCGCCGGCCATGCGTTCGACCTTGAGGAGAACGAGGATCTGATCCGCTGCGTGGCAGCGCCCGTGCGCGATGCGTCCGGCAAGATCGTTGCCGCCATCAGCCTGTCGAGCGCGGCGCAATATATGGATGACGGCCGGATGGCGGCGCTGAGCCACGAAGTCCGTGGCACCGCCGAACAGGTCAGCCGCGATCTTGGCTGGACCCCCACCGCCCGTCCGCCGAAACGCCGATAACGAGAGGATTGCCGACCCGTGAAGCTGCTCGAAGGAAAGACCGTCCTTGTCACCGGCGCCTCGACGGGCATCGGCCGTGCGGCCGCGATCGGCGCCGCACAACATGGTGCCAATGTAGCCATCAACTATCACAGCCGCGACGAGGACGCGGAAAGCTGCATCGCCGCGATCGAGGCGGCCGGTCGGCGCGGCTTGGCAGTGAAGGGCGATGTGGCCGACGCGGCGACGGCGACCGACTTCGTGGCACGGGCGGTCGACCGCTTCGGCGGGGTCGACGTGATGGTGAGCAACGCGGGCATCTGCCCCTTTCACGCGTTTCTCGACATGCCGGCGGAGACGGTGGAGCGCACCTTCCGCGTAAACCTGCACGGCGCCTATTACATGGTGCAGGCAGCCGCGCGGCAGATGGTGGAGCAGGGCCGCGGTGGCTCGATGGTGGCAGTGTCCTCGATCTCGGCGCTCGTCGGCGGCGAGTTCCAGACCCACTACACCCCCACCAAGGCTGGCGTGCATTCGCTGATGCAGTCGACCGCGATCGCGCTCGGCAAACACGGCATCCGCTGCAACTCGGTGCTTCCGGGCACCATCCTCACCGAGATCAACAAGGACGATCTCGCGGACGAGGAGAAGCGCCGGTACATGGAGGCACGCACGCCCTTGGGGCGTCTGGGACAGCCGGAGGACATGGTCGGCCCGATCGTGTTCCTGGCCTCCGACATGGCGGCCTATGTAACGGGCGCCGCGCTGCTGGTGGACGGCGGCATGTACGTGAACCTGCAATGAGGACGGGCATTCCCTTCCCCGCCCGATCCGCGGCGTCGGTTGCCACCGCGGCCTGACATGCCCCCTTCCCCCCGCCCCAGCGTTGCGCTCTTCGTCACCTGCCTGGTGGATGCCATGCGACCGCGCATCGGCTTTGCGGCACTCGCCGCGCTGGAGGATGCGGGATGCGAGGTAGTGGTGCCGGCGGAACAGACCTGTTGCGGACAGCCGGCGCTGAACTCCGGGGATGCTGCAGCGGCGGCCGCCATCGCGCGGCAAACGATCGCGCTGCTCGAGCCGTATGAAGCGGTGGTGGTGCCGAGCGGGTCCTGCGCCGCGACGATCGCCTGCCACTATCCCGAGTTGCTCGCGAACGATCCGGCCTGGCTACCCCGCGCGCAAGCCCTGGCGTCGCGGACGTACGAGATCCTCACCTATCTCGACCAGGTCTGCGATTGGCGGCCAAGTGCTGCACTGGATGCGAGCGTCGCCTATCACGACAGTTGCTCGGGCTTGCGCGAACTGGGGATCAAGCAGCAGCCACGGCGGCTGCTCTCCCACGTGAAGGGGCTGCGGCAGGTGCCGCTTGCCGGCGCGGAGACCTGCTGCGGATTCGGCGGCACCTTTTGTGTCAAATACCCCAGCATCTCCAACGCGATCGTCGAGGAGAAAGCTGCGGCGATCGAGGCCAGCGGCGCGGACCTGCTGCTGTCGGGCGACCTCGGCTGCCTGATGAACATGGCGGGAAAGCTTCACCGACGCGGTGCATCTACCCGCGCGTTTCACACCCTCGAGGTGCTGGCAGGCGTGGCCGACGGGCCTGCCATCGGCGAGGCGCCGTGAGCGGCTTCACCCGGCGGGTCGAGCACGCACTCGCCGACCCCGTCCTGAAGATCGCGGTCGAACTTACCGCTGGTACCGCCGAGGCCAAGCGCGCGACGGCCGTCGCCGCCTTCCCGGATTTCGAGGCGGCACGGGCCCGTGCGGCGGCGATCAAGGACCATGTCGTCGCGAACCTCGGCCACTATCTTCAGGAATTCGAGGCGAATGCGCAGGCGGCCGGCGCCACCGTCCACTGGGCGCGCACCGCCGAGGAAGCCTGCGAGACCGTCGTCGGCATCTGCAAGCGTGCCGGCGCGCGCTCCGTCGCGCGATCGAAGTCGATGCTGGGGGAGGAGATCGGCCTTCCCCATGCACTCGCCCAAGCCGGGATCGAGCGGATCGAGACGGATCTTGCCGAGCACATCATCCAGCTGTCCGGCGAGCGTCCCTCGCACATCGTCTGGCCGGCGATGCACAAGACGCGCGAGCAGGTATCTGCGCTCTTTCGTGCCCGGCACCACGAGCCGCATCTGGAAGAAACGATTGCGGCGATGGCCGAAAGCGCCCGGCGTCACCTTCGCTCGGCGATGCTGGAAGCGGACGTGGGCATCTCCGGCGCGAACTTCCTGATTGCGGACACCGGCAGCGTCTGCACCGTGACGAACGAGGGCAATGCGGAGCTCTCGATCGTACCGCCGCGCATCAATATCGTGACGGCCGGCATCGAGAAGGTCGTCCCCTCCCTGCCGCACGCCATCCACATGCTGCGGATGCTGGCCCGCTCGGCCACCGGCGCGGCGCTTACCCAGTACACCACCTTCTACACCGGGCCGAAGCGCGCCGGCGATCGCGACGGCCCGGAAGAAATGCACATCGTGCTGGTCGACAACGGCCGCACGGACATGCGCGAGAGCGGCCTCGCGGAGATGCTGCGCTGCATCCGCTGCGGCGCCTGCATGAACCATTGCGTGGTGTTTCGGCAGATCGGTGGCCATGCCTATGGCGGCACCTATCCCGGGCCCATGGGTGCGGTGCTGACGCCCGCCCTCGACGGACTGTCGGCGAACCGGGATCTGGTTCACGCCTGCACGATGAACGGCAAGTGCCAGGAGGTCTGCCCGGTAAACATCCCCCTCCCCACGCTGTTGCGCGGATGGCGCGAGAAGAGTTGGCGCGAGGGGCTGGAGCCGCAGGCGGTCCGCCGGGCGCTGGGGCTCTGGGCGTGGGGCGTGCGCCACCCGCGGCTCTACCGCCTCGGCAGCGCACTCGCGGTACGCGCCATGCGCATGGCGGCGCGGGCGGGCTGGATCTCGCGACTTCCGCTCGCGGGAGGGTGGACCCGGCATCGTGATCTTCCCGCACCCGAGGGCACGACCTTCATCGAACAATATGCACGAGGAAGGCGCCGGTGAGCGCACGAGATGCCATCCTCGGGCGCTTGGGACGTTCGCGGCCCAGCGGTGCGATCGCTCGGGAGGCGGCGATCCTGGCAAAGGGCCCGGAACGCCCGTTGGTGGCCCCTGAGGCACTTATCCCACAGTTCCTGGCGCAACTGGGGCTTGCGAGCGTGGCGGCAACCTTCGAACGGGTGCGCGACTGGTCAGCGATTCCTGCCACCGCGGCGGCCTATTTGGACGCAAGCGCCCTTCCCCGCTCGCTCTACCTGCCCCAGGATCCGCGCCTGCGCACCTGCGACTGGAACGGCTTTTCGCTCAGGGAGGCATGCGCACCGGACGAACCGGCGGCCATCGCGCGCGCGGTGTCCGCGGTTGCCGAGACGGGCTCACTGATCTTCGAGACCGGGCCTGCGGCGCCCATGCTGCCGAACTTCCTGACGCTCCATCATCTGGTGGTGGTCGAGGCGCGAACGATCGTGGCCCAGCTCGAAGACATCCCTGCGCATCTGCGGGATGTGCGCGCCCACTATTGGGTAACCGGCGTGTCCGGCACCACCGACATCGAAGGACAATATGTGCGCGGCGCCCATGGCCCGCGCTTCCTTCACGTGTTGCTCGTTGAGGATACCCCTGACTAGGGTGCGGTGCTTCCCCGGCTGCCGAAGCAAAAAGGGCGCGGACCAACAGGTTGTCGTGCGCGGAAGCCCGTCGGCAGTCTGGGAAAGCCTGCCAGAGCAGGAGTGTCCGTCTCCGAGCGTTGAGCGCGGCCGCACGTCCGCCGGGTTCACGTGCCTGCCGGCGCTCGCGCTGAACGTGACGTCCAATTCCCCTCGACCGGCTCGAGCACTTGGGCCACCTAGCTCCCGCCGCGCAGGTGGAGCGCGAGGAATTCGACGAACGCGCGAATCCGCGCCGGCGTGCTCGCGCCGCCGACGAAGACGGCATGAATCTGCTCGACGTCGCCAGGGTTGAACGCCTCCAGCAGCGGGACGAGCTGGCCCCTCGCGATCTCCTCGGCCACGCTGAACGAACCCACACGGGCAATGCCGACGCCAAGCGCCGCCAGTTGCCCCAGCGTCTCGCCGTTGTTTGCTTCGATCCTTCCCTTCACGGCGAGGGTAAAATCCTGGTCGGCACGACGGAACGGCCAAACCGGCTCGGCACGCCGGAAGTTGAAGTTGAGGCAGTTGTGCCGGTGAAGATCCTCCGGCACCTCAGGTGTGCCGCACCTCTCCAGATACTCCGGCGATGCGACGATCACCCGCCCGGTCTCGCCAAGCTTGCGAGCCGTGAGCGTGCTGTCGGGCAAAGGTCCGAAGCGGACGGCGACATCCGCTTGACCGCCGGCGATGTCGACCAGCGTGTCCGTCAGCGCGATGTCGACGAGGATGTCGGGATACCGGACGCTGAACCTCCCGAGCAGCGGCACCACGCAGAGCCGCCCGTGCGAGAGCGCAGCGCTGACCCGCAGACGCCCGCGCGGACTCCCCTGGTCGGCGATCTGCTGCTCGGCATCGTCGAGGTCGGCGAGGATGCGGCGGGCCGCCAGCAGATAGGCCTGCCCCTCCGCCGTTAGCGACAAGGCGCGGGTCGACCGTAGCAGCAGTCGCACGCCCAGCCGCTGCTCGATCCGGTCGACGGCTCGCGCCACGGCGGACGGGCTCATGTCCAGCGTCCGCGCGGCGGAGGAGAAGCTCCCTGCCTCCACCACCGTCGCGAACAGCGCCAGCGCGCGCGCCCTGTCCGTCCCCGCCAGCTTTGCGTCCAATGCAAAGATCCTCCGCGTCCGGAGGCGCTACTCCAGCACCCCCACGCCGTCCATTTATGCGTTCAACTAGCAATACAAGGATTGATGATGGAATATCGGCAACTCGGCACTTCCGGGCTTCGCGTGCCTGCGCTCAGCTTCGGCACCGGCACCTTCGGCGGCAAGGGCCCGCTCTTCAGTGCCTGGGGACAAAGCGACGCCACCGAAGCGCGCCGGCTGATCGACCTGTGCCTGGAGGCCGGTGTGACGCTGTTCGACACCGCCGACGTGTATTCGAGCGGCGCGTCCGAGAAGATATTGGGGCAGGCGATCCAGGGAAAACGCGACGCGGTGCTGATCTCTACCAAGACTGGCCTGCCGATGGGCGACGGACCGCAGGACTGGGGCGCATCGCGGACCAGGCTGGTGCGGGCGGTCGAGGAGTCGCTGCGCCGCCTCGGCACCGACCACATCGACCTCCTGCAACTTCACGCCTTCGACGCATCGACCCCCACCGAAGAAGTCATGGGTACCCTTGCGACGCTGATCGCTGCGGGCAAGGTACGCTATGCGGGCGTCTCCAACTATCCGGGCTGGCAGCTGATGAAGGCGCAGGGGCTGGCCGATCGCCACGGCTTGCCACGCCTTGTTGCCCATCAGGTCTATTACTCGCTCATCGGCCGCGCCTATGAGGCGGACCTGATGCCGCTTGCGGCGGATCAAGGTGTGGGCGCACTGGTGTGGAGTCCCCTCGGCTGGGGCCGGCTGACCGGAAAGGTCGGCCGCAACCGCCCGGCACCGGCGAGCAGCCGCCTCCACGAAACCGAGCAGTTCGCGCCGCCGGTCGAGACCGAGCATCTGTACCGGGTCATCGATGCCCTCGAGGCAATCGCAGCCGAAACCGGCAAAACCGTGCCGCAGATCGCGATCAATTGGCTGCTGCGACGTCCCACCGTCTCCTCCGTGATCATCGGCGCGCGCAACGAGGAGCAACTGCGCCAGAATCTCGGCGCGGTCGGCTGGACGTTGACGCTCGAGCAGGTCGCCGCCCTCGATGCCGCGAGCGACCTACTGCCGCCCTACCCTCATGCCCCCTATCGTCAGCAGGAGGGTTTTGCCCGCCTTGCCCCGGCACTGGTCTGAGGGAGGCAATCATGAAGCTCAACCTTGGCCTCCTGTCGCTGGCGATCGGGGCGTTCGGCATCGGCGTGACCGAGTTCGCACCCATGGGGCTACTCCCGGTCATCGCCGAAGACCTCAACGCCTCCATTCCGGCCGCCGGGCTGCTCATCAGCGCCTATGCCCTGGGCGTGGTGCTCGGCGCACCGCTGATGACGCTGACAACAGGACGGGTCCCCCGACGCGCGCTGCTGATCGGGCTGGCCGGCATTTTCACCGTCGGCAATCTGCTGGCCGCGGTATCCGATACCTATTGGATGCTGCTGGCCGCCCGCGTGCTCACCTCGTTCAACCACGGCGCGTTCTTTGGTGTCGGGTCGGTCGTGGCAGCAAGCCTTGTGGCACCCGAGCGCCGCGCAAGTGCGGTGGCGGCAATGTTCATGGGATTGACCATCGCGAACGTCGTGGGCGTACCGCTTGCGACCTGGGCGGGCGAGCACCTGGGCTGGCGCACCTCCTTCTGGGGCATTGCCGCGCTGGGCGTTGCGACCATGGTGGCGCTGCGGCTGACCCTGCCGCCCCTCCCCGCCCCGCATGCCGGCAGCGCGATGGCCGAACTGCGCGTGCTGACGCGAGGGCCCGTGCTGGGCGCGCTAGCGTTGACGGTGATTGGGTCGAGCGCCATGTTCACCGTCTTCACCTATATCGCGCCGATCCTGCGCGAGGCGACGCAGGTGTCGGTCGGTTTCGTCACTGCGATGCTGGTGACCTATGGCTTGGGCCTGACGGTTGGGAACTGGCTCGGCGGCCGCTTTGCGGACCGGTCGGTCGATCGGACGCTGGTCATCACCCTCGCCGCGCTGTCGGCGATACTCGTCGCCTTCGCTGCCTTGATGTCCCATGCCGGTCCGACCGCGGTGCTCATCTTCCTTTGGGGCGTGGCGAGCTTCGCGCTGGTGCCGCCGCTACAGGTGCGGGTGATGCGCGCCGCTGCCGACGCGCCGAACCTTGCCTCCGCAGTCAACATCGGCGCGTTCAACCTTGGCAACGCATTCGGGGCAGCACTGGGCGGCGGCGTCATCGCGGCCGGGCTGGGCTACCCGCTGGTGTCGCTCGCAGGAGCGGCAACCTCCGCAATCGGGCTGATCGCGCTGCTGATCAACGGCCGCAGCCACGGAAGCGCACGCAAACTGCCGCAGGAAAGGACGGCGTAGTCCAGCGCCGCCGATCCGCCCCCTGATCGGCCGATCAAGCACGTGCGTCATGGCACCGTAACAACTTCTCTCCAACGGGGCTCCCGAGACGGGTGGAGGAAGCTTTGCGGCCGGCAGCGGTGGTTCATCGATCGCTGCCGACGCACTGGTACGAAGCAGAAAGAGATTGGTGCCGCATTTTGGGAGAGGCGGCGCATCGGCAGGTGAAACATCGCCGAGCACCATGACGATCGACATGAATTACCTGCGATTTCTCCGGACTTCGGGGAACGCAGGCGCTTGCTGCGGACCAGCGGCAGCCCTCCACCCGGACAACTATGAAAAAGGGGGGCAAGGTGCTTCAGAAATACGTTCGCTTTGAAAGGACTGCACGTCTTCTGGTCGGGTCAGCGGCCGCTGCCTTGTTGTCCGTCCCAGCTTCTGCCCAGACGGCTCCGGGTGCGGATGCAGGCGACGAGGAAGCTGGTCAGGAAATCACCGTCACTGGCTACAGCCGCAGCCTTGAGGAAGCGATCGACATCAAGCGCAACACGATCGGCTTTTCGGATTCGATCGTCGCGACCGACATCGCCGATTTCCCGGAGCAGAACCTGTCCGAAGCGCTGCAGCGCGTTCCTGGCGTCACGATCGAACGCGAACGGGGCCTGGGCACTCGCGTGAACGTCCGCGGCCTGCCGACCGAGTTCACCTTCGTGTCGATCAACAAGCTGGCGACGGCGTCGGGCTCCGGCGGGCGCGACGTCGAGTTCGACATTTTCGCCTCCGAACTGATTCAGTCGGTGACGGTGCAGAAGTCGCCGACCGCAGCCGATGAGGAAGGCGGCATCGCCGGATCCGTCTACATCCGCACCGCCCGGCCGTTCGACAATCCCGGCCTTCGCCTCGTCGGCAGCGCCGAGGGCGCGTACAACTCGATCTCCGAGAAGATCGATCCGAACTTCTCGTTCCTGGCGAGCAACACCTTTGGCGATTTCGGCGTGCTGGTGTCGGTCGCCAAGCAGCAGCGCAGCAACCGCACCGATTCCAACTCCGGCATCAACTTCCGCCCGATCTCGCGCTGGACCGACAAGGCCGGCGCCAATCGCGATCAGGCGATCGCCGTGCTGGCGCGCGACGCCGGCGTGACCTTCACCGACGACATGAAGAACCGGATCGTGTTCCTGGATAAGGTCGGAGACCGCGTCTATCAGAACGACCAGGACCGGCTGGGGCTATCGGGTTCGATCCAGTATCAGCCCAGCGACCAGTTCAACCTCGTCTTCGACGCCTTTGCGGGCTCGTACGACACGGTCGAGGACGAATATGACGCCGCCGGCTATTCGGCATCCAGCAATTCGACGCTGGACACGATCCACGAGTTCGACGCGACCACGCTCGCCGACGACGGCATCATCGTGCTGCGCGACGTGTCCTACACCAACACCCAGCACGAGTTCCTGAGCAAGGAATACCGAAACAGCACCGACTATCGTCAGTTCGGCGGCGAGATGAACTGGCAGGCCGGCGACTGGAAGATCAATGCGCTGGGCGGCTATTCGGGCGCCAAGAAGACGCTCGATTATGCCAACCTCAAGCATGTCGCCTATGCGCCGTCGCGCACCCGCTATACCGAGACCGGCGGCGAGACGATCCCGAGCGCCGATCCCGACACGATCGACATGTACAACGCACCGGAGAGCTATCTGTTCGAGGCGTATGAGACGACGCGCGAGCGGATCAAGGACGACAAATATGCGGCCCAGCTCGACATCAGCCGCGAGTTCCAGACCCCGTTCCTGAAGCGCTTCAACGTCGGCGCCCGCTACACCAACAAGACGAACGAGCGCGACTATGGCGAGGAGAAGATCCAGGGGCCGACGCGCGGCAGCACGGCCTATGTGAACAAGCGCACGCTGGCCGACAGCCCGCTGGAGTCGGTGACGGAGATCGTCGGGGGCAAGGGATATCAGGCGCGCGACCTGGACTGGGCGCAGGTCTCCAACGAATATGCCCGCGCGTTCTTCCGGCCGGACGGCTTCGTCACGCCGTTCGACGACGGCCAGTATTACAAGGTCCGCGAAGAGACGATCGCCGGCTATGCGATGGCCGATTTTGAGTTCGAACTGGCGGTGCCGGTGTTCGTCAACCTGGGTGGCCGCTACCTGAAGACCACGGTGAAGTCGGAAGGCTTCCACCAGGTGCAGAACGCGGACGGTTCGACCGGCTACACCGACGCGCCGGTGTCGAGCGAGGGCAGCTATGAGAAATTCCTGCCCGCGATCAACGCGCACGCAGAGCTGACCGACAGCCTGATCCTGCGCGCGGCCGCGTCGCAGACGCTGATCCGCCCGGCGCTGACCGATCTCGCGTACAAGCGGACCGCAAGCTGGAACAGCTTCCGCTTCACCGACGGCAACCCGGATCTGCAGCCGACCTATGCCGACCAGTGGGAAGTCGGCATCGAGAAGTATCTCGGCAGCGGCGGCATCCTGGCGGCGTCCTATTTCTGGAAGAAGATCAAGGGCGTCGTCCAGAGCGAGCTGACCGGCGTGGTCGAGGGCGTCACCAAGTACAACGCCAACGGCACGATCGACGGCGTGTACGACTTCGACGTCTATCAGCCGGTCAACGCCGAGGGTTCGTACAAGGTGAGCGGCGTGGAGCTGAACGCGGTGATCCCGTTCGGCATGTTCGTCGGTTGGGCAGAGGGGTTCGGCATCAACGCCAACGTCACCTTCCTGGACAGCTCGCTGACCGGCCAGTCGGATCTCGATATCGCGACCTCGCCGATCGGCCTTGCCGATAACACGTACAATGCCACCGTGTTCTATGAGCGCGGGCCGGTGTCGCTGCGCGTCTCGTACAATCACAAGGGCGCCTATGTGGAGCGCATCGAGCGCAACATGTATCCGGTGTACCGCGACGCCTATGGCCAGTTCGATGCGTCAGCCAGCTACCAGCTGACCCCGAACTTCCGTCTGGAGTTGCAGGGCATCAACATCGGCAACGCCAAGACCACCGGCTACACCATGGATCCGTCCTTCCCGACCACCTACGAGTTCTCGGGAAGCCGCATCAGCCTGGGCGTGCGCGCGCAGTTCTGATCGCTACGCTCCCTCGTCGCGGCGCGGCGGGGGAGCGGCCATGCCTGCAGAGTTTCTTCCCCGGAGTACCCCCATCATGAAAACGCGCATCGTCGCCGCAGCGCTCGCTGCCCTCGCCAGCCAATCCGCCGTCGCCCAGGACGCCGTACCCGATCTGTCGCGGGCAGCGCGCGGGGACGTGCGTGAGCCCGGGGGTGCCCGGCGGCTGCCGGGCGACATGCGCGAGACCTATGCGAAGCTGGCCGCCGATGGCGTGGTGCGCAACGTCATCCTGCTGATTGGCGACGGCATGGGCGATTCCGAGATCACGGTCGCGCGCAACTATGCAGAAGGTGCAGGCGGCTATTTCAAGGGCATCGATGCGCTGCCCTTCACCGGCCAATACACGCATTATTCGCTCGACCGGCAGACGGGAAAACCGAACTACGTCACCGATAGCGCCGCGTCCGCCACCGCCTGGGCATCGGGCGTGAAGAGCTACAATGGCGCGATCGGGGTCGACATCCACGGCAAGCCCCACCAGACGCTGATCGAGCGCGCCAAGGCGGCAGGCTATGCCACCGGCGACGTTTCCACCGCAGCGATCCAGGACGCCACGCCGGGCGCACAAATCGCGCACGTCCTCCAGCGCAACTGCTTCGCCCCGGCGGAAACCAGCAAGAGCTGCCCGCAGAACGCACTGGAGAAGGGCGGCGCGGGCTCGATCACCGAGCAGCTGCTCGACACGCGCGCCGACCTGGTGCTGGGCGGCGGCGCCGAAAGCTTCGAGGAGGCGGCAAAAGCCGGCAAGTGGAAGGGCAAGACGCTGTTCCAGCAGGCGCAGGCCCGTGGATTCCGCGTGGTGCGCACCGCCGCCGAGCTGGACGCGGTCACCCGCGCCGACGACAAGCAGCCGCTGATCGGCCTGTTCGCGCCGGGCAACATGCCGGTGCGCTGGACCGGACCCAAGGCCAGCTTCCACGGCAACCTCGACAAGCCGGCGGTCACCTGCCAGCCGAATGCCGCGCGCACCGCAACCACGCCGACGCTAGCGGCGATGACGCAAAAGGCGATCGCGCTGCTCAAGAACAAGCCCAAGGGCTTCTTCCTGCAGGTCGAGGGTGCCTCGATCGACAAGGAAGATCATGCCGCCAACCCCTGCGGTCAGATCGGCGAGACCGTCGACTTGGACGAGGCGGTGCAGGTCGCGCTGGAGTTCGCCAAGGCCGACGGCCACACGCTGGTGATCGTTACCGCCGACCATGCCCACACCAGCCAGATCGTCGGCAACGGCACGCGCGCACCCGGCCTGACCGCCGCGCTCAACACGCGTGAAGGCGGCGTGATGACGGTCAACTACGGCACTGCCGAGGAAGGCTCCCAGGGGCATACCGGCACCCAGCTGCGTATCGCCGCCTATGGCCCGCGCGCGGTGAACGTGAGCGGCCTGCTCGATCAGACCGACCTCCACTACATCATCCGCGACGCGCTAGGCTTGCGGTAAGTCTTCTCTGCCGGCCGGCGTGTCGCCGGTCGGCAGCGGACGACGCTGCCCCCCCCGGGCGGCGACACGCGGGTTCACCCAGACCGAACGGTCCTTTGCCCCCCTGCCCTCCTGTGCTGGGCACAATTCCGCACGCGCGTCGTTGTCGCTTCAGCAGCAGACCGGGCCGCAATCGCACGCGCCTCGCTACGTCGCAGAACCGACTTCAACGAAAAGGGCAGTTCCGGGTGCGTGAAGTTGAATTGAAGCTCGACCTGACCGGGGCCGCCGCAGATGCTCTGGAAGCAGCCGGTATCCTGCCCCAGACCCCCAAGATCCGCCAGATGCGGGCGGTCTACCACGACACGCCCGAGCAGGACCTTGCGCAAGCCGGAGTCTCCTTGCGAATCCGCGCGGCAGGGGACGAGCGCATCCAGACCGTCAAAGCGGACGGTGCGGGAAACACGGGTCTGTTCGCACGATCCGAATGGGAGACGCCGGTCAACGGGGACGCGCCAATCCTGGACGACACCTCGGCGGTGAAGGCGTTGCTCGGAGACCGAATCCAGGCGATTACGCCGCAGTTCGAGGTCCATGTCGAACGCCGCGCCTGGGTCGTCACCCAAGACGACGCCGAGATCGAGGTCGTGCTCGATCGCGGTGAGGTTCTCGGGGGGGATCGCCGGGATGCGATCTGCGAACTGGAACTGGAGCTGAAGGAGGGCGCGCCCGCCGCGCTGTTCGCCCTCGCCAGGAAGATCGACGACATCGTTCCCGTCCGGCTTGGCGTCCTCACCAAGGCGGAGCGCGGCTACCGTCTGGCGGAGCCCGTACGCTCGGTCTTCAAGGCCGAGCCGGTCGCCTTGGATGCCGGGATGACCGCCGCTCGGGGTTTTCAGCATATTGCCCAGGCATGCCTGCGGCAGTTCCGGCTGAACGAGGCCGTCCTCCTTACCGATCCCACTCCTGAAGCGCTGCACCAGGCGCGTGTCGCGCTGCGCCGCCTTCGATCTGCCTTCTCGATCTTCAAGCCGCTGTTTTCCGTCGAACCCAGCGCCGACCCACTCCGTGAGGACCTGCGTTGGCTGGCGGGCGAACTGGGACATGCACGGGATCTGGACGTGCTCCTCGGCCGCGCCCCTGGGGGAGCGTTGCACGAGCGGATTCGAACGGCGCGCGAAGAGGCGTATGCGCATGTGGATGCTGCGCTCCGCTCAGGGCGCGTGCGCCGGCTCATGCTGGATCTGACGCAGTGGCTCACCGATGGACCCTGGCTGCTGGCCGCCACCACGCAGGACCGTCGCAACGAACCGGTACGGGACTTCGCGGCCACGGCGCTGGAGCGCTTCCGGAAAGCGGTGAAGAAGCAGGGCCGCCATCTCGCGAAGATGGACGATGAAACCCGGCATGAACTCCGCAAGAGTGCCAAAAAGCTGCGGTATGCGAGCGAGTTCTTCTCGTCCCTGTTCGAAGCGAGGCGCCGCCGCTATCAGAACTTCGTCGGGGCGCTGGAGGAGCTGCAGGACCAGCTTGGCGCCCTGAATGACCTCGCTACCGCTCCGGAGGTGATCTCAAGGCTGGGGATCGGGGACGATCCCGAAGCCGACGCCCTCCTGGGAAAGGGGAAGAGAAAGGCGCTGATCGGGGCCGCCGCAGAGGCATATGATGCGCTCGTGGATGCGAAACGCTTCTGGCTATAGGCAAGGAAAGCCGAGCGTTGCTTGCGTGACCTGAGAAGGTCCTCGGCATTGCACGGCCGCCGGCACATCGCAGCCGGAGGCCTTTCTCGGCCGTCACAGCGACTTTGCGCGTTCAGGTGCCTCTTCAACGCCGCAGGAACGTAACTTTGGCGTAACAACCACGCCCTCCCCGCGCAACAATTCGCTCCCACAGGCACCTCGCCGACGCTGCCGCGCCGGAGGGGGAGATCTACGAGATGTCGCTACGCCAACGCCCGCTTCGGGCCACGCTGCCCTTTACCCTGCTCGCGCTCGGGTTGATCGAGCCCGCCCTTGCGCAGACCACCGTCGGAGAGACCGAGCCGGCCGCGACCGAAGCGGAGCCGGAGGAAATCGTCGTGACCGGCTCCTATGCGCGCAGTCTGGCCGCAGCCACGGAAACGAAGCGACAGGCACCCTATGGCGTGGACTCGATCAACTCGACCGAGATCGGCAAATTCCCTGCTCAGAACGTCGCGGAGGCACTGCAACTGGTCTCCGGCGTCGCCATCACCCGCCCGCGCGGAGAAGGGCTGTACGTCACGGTGCGTGGCTTGGGACCGCAATTCCAGAACACGCTGCTGAACGGCCGCTCGATCGCTATCAACGACTTGATCGAGAATGGCGGCGCCAACGGCCGCCAGTTCCGGTTCGAGATGCTGCCGGCCGAACTCGTCGCTCAGATCGACGTGGTGAAGACCCCGACCGCCGACATGACGGAAGGCGCGCTGGGCGGAAACATCGACGTGAAGACCTTCCACCCGCTGGATATCGGGACCAAGACTACGCTCAACCTGCGGGGCACCTACACGACGCTGGCGGAGAAGGTGAAGCCGAACGCCACCGGCCTCACCAGCTTCACCACCGCCCACGAGACGTTCGGTGTCCTGATCGGCGGGCAATATTGGGGCAAGGAGGTCCGCAACGACCGCTGGTACCAGGCCGGTTGGAACCTCGACAAGTTCGTCGCAGACCTTGGCAGGGGCTATTACACCCCGACGCGCACCCGTCCGACCGTCGAGACCGAAGAGCGCAAGCGCCTCTCCGGCATCGTCTCGGCTCAGTGGCGGCCCACAGCCGAACTGGAGACGACGCTTGACGTGCTCGCGACCCGGCTCGACGTCGCCTATGACGAATATGGCCTCGACATCTACCCGGACGATCCGGGCACCTCGATCGTGCCGGGTTCGGTCAAGCTCGATGGCAACACCGTGGTCGGGGCGACGATCAACAACGTACGCTTCATGGCCTCGCGCGAGTACAGCCTCAACCGTCACGACCTGATCACCGTCGGCCTCAAGCAGAACTGGCGGCCCGAGGGCTGGGACATTTCCGGCAACGTCAACTGGTCGTACGCGCACAGCTTCCACCCGAGCTATGCCGAAGGCACGGTGCGCAGCCGCGCGATGTTCCTCGCCCCGCTCACCTATGATGCGTCGGGCGGATACAAGGTGATCCCGACCTTCACCACGCCGGTCGATGTCACCGACCCTGCGAACTACGTCCTCTACCCGTTCAACATCGCGCCCAAGAACAGCAAGGATTGGGACACCTACGCCCGCCTGGACGTGGGTCGCGAGATGAACGGCTTCCTGACCAAGATTGCGGCCGGTGGTGAATACCACTGGCGCAAGCGCGACTATCGACGCCGCGACTTCAACGTGACGCCGGCAGCCGGAACCCCGCTGACGAGCCTTGCGAACGGCTATGAGGCGATGCCGGTCGACAACTTCCTGAGCGGCGTGTCGGGCAACGCCCCACGCCATTGGGTCGTGCCGATCACCAGCGCCTTCTATGACGCCTTCTTCACCGATGCGGTGGCGAACGCGCCCCTCACCCCCGCCGACCAGCGCGCCTCCTATGTCGTCACGGAAGAGACGGCGAGCGGCTATGTCCGCGCCGATTACGGCTTTGTGCTGGGCGCCATCGACATCACCGGCAACCTGGGCGTGCGATACGTGCATACCGACCAGGTGGCGAGCGGCACGCTCACCATCGGCACCGCTCCGACGCCGGCAAGCTTCCCGCAGACCTTCAACAACTGGCTGCCGAGCTTCAACCTGCGCGCGGAACTCAGCCCGACCCTGGTGGGACGCCTTGCGGCCAGTCGCGTGCTGACCCGGCCGAACGTCACCCAAAGCGCCCCGCAGATCAGCGTCTCCACCGACGCGCCGACTGCGAGCGGCGGCAACCCGGAACTGCAGCCGTTCCTTGCGACCCAGTTCGACGGGTCGCTGGAATGGTATTTCAGCCGCAAGGGCTCGCTCACCGGCGCGCTGTTCTACAAGGCGATGGACGATTACATCACCGCCCAGAACATCAACGTCGAGATCCCGGGACGCGGCACGGTGCTGCTGAGCACCCAGGTCAACGGAGGCGATGCCAAGGTCTATGGACTGGAAGCGGCCTACAACCAGGTGTTCGACTTCTTGCCCGCGCCGTTCGACGGCCTGGGGGTACAGGCCTCGTACACCCACACTTCCGTCGAGGCGAACTACACCGCCGGCGCCCGGCCCATCGAGGATCAGCTGATCGGTCTTTCGAAGAACAGCTTCAACATCGTCGGCTTCTATGACTACGGTCCCTTCTCCGCGCGACTTTCTTACGTGTGGCGGGACAAGTATCTCGCGGGCACCGGCAGCACGACCCAGGTTCCGACTTATGTCGATGCATTTGGATCGTTGGACGGAAACCTTTCGTACCGACTGAGCGAAAAGACGATGCTGAGCCTGGAAGCGATCAACATCGCTGGCGCAAAGCAGTATAGCTACAACGACGATGAACTTCGTTATGGTGAGATCAACTATTGGGGCCGCACCATCTTGTTCGGCGTGCGGACGGAGTTCTGAGGGTGAAGGCACTCCTTCTTGCAGCCGCGGCACTGATTGTCGGCGGCAGCGCGGCACCCCGCGCGATGAACGACGTTCAGACCGTGGGGTCGCACAACAGCTTCAAGGCGCGCATCCCTGCCGCAGTGATGGCGAAGATCCGGGCACTCGAGCCGAAGCTGGCGGACGGGCTCGATTATTATCACCTGCCGCTTGCGCAGCAGCTCGACGCAGGGATCCGCCAGCTCGAGCTCGACATCTTCGCCGACCCGAAGGGCGGGCGGTATGCAGACCCGAAGGGCGAAGCCTGGGCGCGTGCGGCGGGTGAGCGTACCGGTTTCGATCGCGGCGCAATGCTGAAGCCGGGTTTCAAGGTCTTCCATATCCCGGATGTGGATTATCTGAGCACCTGCCCGACGCTGGTGCGCTGCCTGGGTGAGGTCGATCGCTGGTCGCGCGCCCATCCCGATCACCTGCCGATCATGATCACGATCAACGCTGCGGACACACCTTCGGACAGGCCGGGGATCACCACCCCCCTGCCCCTCGATAATCCGGAGCTGCTCGACGCGCTCGATGCCGAAATAAGGTCGGTGCTGCCGGGCAGGCGGCTGATCACACCGGACGAGGTGCGCGGGGGTAGCGCGACCCTGCGCCAGGCAGTGCGCAGCCGCGGCTGGCCAGCGCTGTCGGCGGCGCGGGGCAGGATCTACGTGCTGCTCGATGTCCGTGCCGCCGTGTCCGAGCTGTACCGCTCCGGCCACTCCTCCCTCGCCGGCCGGGCGATGTTCGGCTGGTATCCGGACGGTCAGCCCGAATCCGCGATCCAGATCGTCCAGGACCCGCTGGTCGACGGCGACCGGATCCGCAACTGGGTCGCCGAGGGCGTCGTCGTCCGTACCCGCACCGATGCCAACACCGTCGAAGCGCGCAGGCGGGACTACAGCAAGGCCGACGCGGCCATGGCAAGCGGCGCCCAAGCCGTGAGCACCGATTATTATCGTGGAGCGCCGAACCCGCTGCGCACGGACTTCACGGTTACGTTGCCGCAAGGGGCGATGGCGCGGTGCAGCCCGGTGCGCGTGCCGGAAGGATGTTCACTAGCGCCGTAGCGGCAAGCAGGAAGGCGCAACCTTCATACCTGCCAGAAGTGTGCACCGTGGCGGCGGCTGAGCCGCTCCGGTCACAGAGGTGGCGCCAGGGCACGAGGGACGAGTCCCGGCCCTGGCACCCCATCCTGCGCGCGGAGCCGTCTAGGACGCGGCGCCCGCCTCCACGCTGCCGATCAGATCGGCAGCAAGTCCTCGATCGCCTTCAGCAACTCTGCCCTGCTTGCCGCAGGCTTGGCGGGGATCTTGATCGTCACCCCCCCGCCCCGGCCCTTGGCATAGCGCAGGATCGCCTTTCCGGTCGGCCCGCAAACCTCCTTCTCGCCTGCCGCCTTCGGCGTCGGCTTCACAGTCGCACGAACGAGCCGTTTAGCCACTTCCGGGCCGCTGAGCCGCAAGCCGTCGGCACGTTCTTCCGCAACCCGTTTCGCCTCCTCGCGCATCAGCGTGAGGGCCCTCGGATCGTTCGACAGCGGCTTGATGTCGCGCGCGATCCTGACGGTGATGTCGTGGGTGTCGGCGAAGGCGGTGACGATCTCGTCCGGAAGGCGCGCCACGTCGAGGAGGCGGCTAAGCCATGACCGCGAGAGCTTCAGATGCTCCGCCATTTGCGCCTGGGAGCCATCGTAGAATTCGGCAAGCGCGAGCGTATATTCCTTCGCCCGCTCCCAGTCGGAGATGTCCTTGCGCGAACGGTTCTCGACGTCCGAGATCCGGAACGCCTCTTCATCGCTGACGCTCTGGATCGTGACGAGATAGTCGAATTCGGGGTGGTGATGCGCCCGAAGCCATTGCACCGTCCACCAGCGCCGAACGCCCGCGATGATCTCGAAGTCGTGATCCGGATCATCCTTCAAGCGGCGGACGATTGCAGGAATGCGCTGTTTCTTGGCGGCCAGGAACGAGTCGATCAGATCGCGACACGTCTCTTCGCTCAGATGATCCAGATCGCGGTTGTGCAGCCTCCAGGGCCGGCACCGCGCCGGGTCGACCCACTCCGTGCGATCGGCGACGGTCTTTCCCGTCGCGATGCGCGCGAGCGTCTGGCTGCGACTGGCGATGATGCCTTCCGAAGGGCTCGACTTGTCCAGCTGGCTTTCATCGTCGAGGTTCTCGGTGAACATCGAGCCGAACCCTCTATTTCCCTTAGCCATTCGGCTCGCTCCTTTCACCTTGCGCGGCCGGGACGCCGCGCGCTCCAGACCCCGGTTGCCACGTGGCAACATCCTCACCATGAGCCTTTCGACGACCGAGCGCCGCACGCGCAGTCGAGCGACAGGCAGCCCATAAGTTATTGTTTACGCGCATAATTTGCTGCTTGTTGCCACGTGGCAATCGCTCTCCCGGCTGTTGCGAAAGTCCGAGATGCGCGACCGCTATTGGCCACCGTTGCCACGTGGCAACCCGCCTCAAAGCTGATCCCCCGCCCTGCTCGCCCATGTCCGCAAGACATCCTGCTCGATGTCCCGGCACACCTCGTTCAGGTGCTTCATGCAGCGGTTATACACCTCATGAGAGGTGACCGGCTTCTCCAGTTCGAACACCGTCTTCATCCGGGAGCTCGCGTTGTCGATCTCGGCACTCGTCACCATGACCGACGACGACATCGATCCGCCGAACACCTGGCGCATCATCGACAGCACCTCCCGATGCATCGACTTGCTGTCATCCACGCGGCTGCCGACGAGACGGATGAAGTTATAAGCCGGCCGCCCCCTACCCGCGAGCTCTTCGAGCTGCTTCATGGTGGTCTTGGCCATGTCGATGAACGAGACGGTCGATGCGAAGTCGACCAAGCTCGGCGGCACGGGAATGACCATGGCGTTCGCCGCCTGGAGCACCGCCATCGAGACCATGCCCAAGGCAGGGGGCGGGTCCATGATGACCACGTCATAGTGGTCCACGACCGTGTCGATCGCCTCGGCAATCAGGTCGATGATCGCCAGATTCTGGTTTCGCGCCAGATACCCCGCAATCTCATACTCAAGGTTGTAGAGGCGCAGGTTGGCCGGGATGAGATCAAGGCCATGGAAGTGGGTCTTGCGGATGATTTTCCGGATCCCCAGCAACTCCGGATTGTGGAAATGGCCATAGAGCGTGTCGTCCTCACCCAGATCCACGTCCGGGCGGTATCCGAACATCATGGTGGAGGACGCCTGGCTGTCGCAGTCGATGAAGAGAACCCGGTAGCCCCCGATCGCGAAATGCTGGGCGAGATGCAGCGCGATCGTCGACTTGCCTACACCGCCCTTGAAGTTGCAGACCGAGATGATCGCCGGCACGTCGCCAGGATCCCGCCAGGGGCGGGTGCCGAACACCTCGCGCATGTGGTCCAGCTCTTCGAGCGTATACTGCACGCGGTGCCCGGAGGCGGTCCGGCCACGCTCCGGAAGACGCCCGTCCCGTTCGGCTTCGCGGATCGCGGATGCGGTTCTTCCCACCAGCTTGGCAGCCTTGGAAATAGGGAAGGTCGGGCCGCGCTTCTGCCCGGTTTCGGGGTCTATGGCACTGTCGCGGATCCGCTTCAGGATCGTGAGCGCCTTACGATGGAGGACCTCCAGTCCGCCCTCGATCAAGTCCTCGTCCCGGACGTGTGCAGGTTCAGTGGCCATTTCAATCCGCTTTTGAAGAGTGCGACCCCGTCCGTAGCTTTCCTGGCAGTTTCGAGCAACGATCGGCCACCAAAGTTACAATTTGACCGATGATCTTCGAGCACATTCGACAGAGCGGTCCCAATACCGGGTCGGAGGCGGGCTCCTCGGGGGCTAGCAACCTCGGCAAGTTGGCCGCTGGCAGAGGGCGGTCAAGCCAAACGGCGAGGTGAGATCACTAGCTCAGGGCGCACCGATGATCTCGGTGCTAGACGATGATGTCGGTGCGAAGGGGCGATGATCTCGGTGCGATTCCACCGATGATCTCGGAGCGCCAACCTATAATAAGAAACCCTGTATCAAAACCGATACGCGAATCGGCTTTGATGATTTTCCGGAGCAAGGGGCAGGGGAGGGCCGTCCCACCCGTTTAGCACCGAGATCATCGGTGGAATTGCAGGTTTTGCCGCGAGATCGGCTCGCAAACTGCCAACCATCTTGATTTCGGCGTCCGAAGCTGTTGAACACGACTCATCCGAGGCCCGCGAGATTCGGGGAAGGGCAGAGACGATGAGCGGGGAAGAGCACAGGCCGATCGGGCATCAGTACGCGCTAGCAATGCTCGACGGGGGAGCGGCGCGCGTTCGCGAAGTGGCGACTGCATCCGGCACGCAGGGTACGTTGGACGCGTTCCTTCGGGTCCATGACGAAGAGCCAGTGCCCGCCTTCCTGCACTCGGCGCTTTGCGCGATGTCGCTGCCGACCAAGAGGCCCAAGGACGATACCCAGCCGATCGTCCGGGAAGACGGCAAGTACGCGCTTGCGATCAACCCGCGGCCCGTGCTGCAGAACGTGGACGGCAAGTCCGTGCTGCGAAGCCTCGGCGTGCCATATGGGGCCTATCCCCGGGTCGCGTTGATCTACCTGCTTTCCCAGGCCGTGATGAAGCGGTCGCGTGACGTCTATCTGGGACGCAACTTCACCGAATGGATGCGTCGCCTGGGATACCAGACCGTCTCTTACGGCCCACGAGGTACGGCGAACCTCATGCGGGAGCAGGTGGATCGGCTGCTCGCCTGCGAGTGGCAGATCCGCTGGGACGGCACGGGCGCGGAGGACAATGCGTTCGCGGTTCGTGATGTGAAGATTTCCAACGAATATGCAGGTTCGCTGGACAAGAATGGTGCTTTCGCACGCGAAATCCGGATGTCGGAGGTGTTCTACAGTCACCTCATCGAGCACGCGGTTCCTCTTAACGAAGTGGCGATCCGCGAGCTGAAGGGGACGCCGACCGCACTCGATCTCTATACCTATCTTGCCTACCGCCTGCCTCGAATCAGCTCCGACAAGGGGCAGGTGATCTCATGGGATCAGCTGGCGAAGCACCTCGGCAACGACGCCGATAGCAAGCGCTTCCGACAAACCGTGCGTGAGACGATGCAGCTCGTCTCGGCGGTTTATCCGAACGCGAACGTGGACCTCTCCGGTCGCAAGGTCATCCTCCATCCGTCTCCCGCTCCGATGGAGCGCAAGCTGGTCGGCCCCCATCTTCGTCTCGTGAGCCCAGCGGTTCCTGAAAGGGCTCCGAGATCATCGGTTGCAGCAAGGGCAGGGAGGGGCGCTGCACCCGCCAAGGACGGGGAGCCACGCGTCGCCTTTCCCGAAGGGACTCTCTCCTATGGTGACCGCGAAAAGGCGTTCCGCGCCATCGGGCTCAGCAAGGGGCATCCCTGGTCGGTCGATGACATGGCGGCAGCCTTCCGGAAGGGGTTTCCCGATATCAAGAGGCTAAGGACGGAAGCCGAATGGCTTCGCGTCTGGGAAGCGTTCGTGATCCGGTACGCCGAGCGTCGGGCGCTGCGACCCGACGATTGACCGATGATGTACGAGCCGTTTTCCCCGAACGGCTCGTCGTTTTCGCGCGCCCATCAACCCTGTCTCGTGCGCCTTTGATGGCTCGCCACGGGGGCATCCAAGGCGGATCCGACGGCAAGTCACGACCCTTCATCTTCTCCGCAGCTCCTGGTGAACGCCTACGCTCGTCGAGCTTCAGCGCGCACCATACGGCGATCGTTTACCCGGGTGAGAGAGCAGGGAAGGGGCCGCGACTGGAGCAGTCAGTTCTTCAGCCGCCAGCCGCTCTTGAAGATCCACGCGACGACGGCGAGGCACGCCACCAGGAACCCCAGCGTCACAGCCAGGCTGACGGCGATGTCCACGTCGCCCTTGCCGAAGAAGCTCCAGCGAAAGCCGCTCACCAGGTAGACGACCGGGTTGAACAGGCTGATCGTCCGCCACGGCTGCGGCAGCATGTCGATCGAATAAAAGCTGCCGCCCAGGAAGGTGAGCGGCGTGATCAGCAGCATGGGCACGAAGTTCAGCTGCTCGAAGCTCTTGGCCCAGATGCCGAGGATGAAGCCGAACAGGCTGAACGCGACCGACGTGAGCAGCAGGAAGGCGATCATCGCCGCCGGATGCATCACCGTAAGCGGCACGAAGAAGGCCGAGGTGGCAAGGATGATGGCGCCGATCACGATCGACTTGGTCGCGGCCGCGCCGACATAGCCCAGCACCATCTCCATAGCCGAGATGGGGGCGGACAAGAGCTCGAAGATCGTACCGGTGAACTTTGGGAAATAGATGCCGATCGACGCATTCCCCACGCTCTGCGTCAGCAGCGAGAGCATGATGAGGCCGGGCACGATGAAGCTGCCATAGCCGACGCCCTCCACGCTCTGCATCCGGCTGCCGATCGCGCCGCCGAAGACGATGAAGTAGAGGCTGGTGGTCAGCACCGGGCCGACGAGGCTCTGCCACAGGGTGCGGAGCGACCGGGCCATTTCGAAGCGATAGATCGCCCAGATTCCGTGCAGGTTCATGCCCGTTCCCCCACCAGATCGACGAAGATGTCCTCAAGGCTCGATTTGGAGGTCTCCAGGTCCTTGAACGCGATATGCCGGTCCGCAAGCGCGCGTAGCAGCGAGGGGATGCCGGTGTCCTCCCGAGTCGAATCGAATACGTAGCGCAACGTGGTGCCGTCGTTCGCCAGGCTGAGCTGCCACGCTTCCAGGCCGGCAGGCACCGCGTCGAGCGGCTCGACCAGCGTCAGGTCGAACTCGCGCTTGCCCAGCTTCTGCATCAGCGCGGTCTTTTCGTCGACCAGCAGCAGCCTGCCCTTGTTGATGACGCCGACGCGGTCGGCCATCTCTTCGGCTTCCTCGATGTAATGGGTCGTCAGAATGATCGTCGTGCCGCGCTCGCGCAGGCGGTGGACCAGCTTCCACATGTCGCGGCGAAGCGCCACGTCGACGCCGGCGGTGGGTTCGTCGAGGAACAGCACCTCCGGCTCATGGGCGAGCGCCTTTGCGATCAGGACGCGGCGCTTCATGCCGCCGGACAGCTCCATGATCCGGGCGTTGCGCTTGTCCCACAAGGACAGGTCGCGCAGCACCTGCTCGATGTAGGCGCTGTGGCCCGATCGCCCGAACAGCCGCCGCGAGAAGGTGACGGTGGCGAGCACGGTTTCGAACATGTCGACCGAAAGCTCCTGGGGAACGAGGCCGATCAGGCGCCGGGCGGCCTTGTAGTCGCTAATTGCGTCGTGACCGGCAACCCGGATCGTCCCGGTCGACGGCGTCACGATGCCGCAGATGATGCTGATCAACGTGGTCTTGCCGGCGCCGTTCGGGCCCAGCAGCGCAAAAATCTCGCCCTTGTTGATGGCGAGGTCGACGTCGTGGAGTGCGGTGAAGCCGCCCTTGTAGGTCTTGGACACGCCGCTCACGGCGAGGATCGGTTCTGGCATGAGGCCCCCTTTGCCGCGCGTAGATAGGAGCGGGCAGGGGGGCATTAAAGCCGTTCCTGCTCCTGGGAGGCGCCGTTCCTCTCGCCGGTCGGGGGGAGCGCGTCCTGTCCAGCCTCACTGGCCGAACAGGACGCACCCGATCAGAGGCCGACGACGCCGCCGTCGTCGCGCGTGATCACGATCGTGGACGAGCGCGGACGCTGGCCCGGCGCCGCGGCCGTCTGGTTCGCGGGCCAGTTGCTGGTGATGTTGGCAGGATTTCCGTTCTCGCCAGGATGCTGGATGTTGACGAACAGCGAGCGGCCATCCGGCGTGGAGTGGATGCCGGTGATCTCGCACTCCTTGGGTCCTACCAGGAACCGGCGCAGGGTCGCGCCGGGCGCCCGGCCCGCCCGCGTCGTGACGGTGGCCGTCTGGCCGTCCAGCGTGCTGGTCACCGTCTGCGCCTTGCCGTCGCCGACGATGCCGGGGATCGCCGCCAGCATCATGCAGTTGGTTTGGTCCGTGAATGCGCCGTCGTCGGTCTGCATCCACATCAGCGGCGTGACC
Organism: Sphingomonas sp. JUb134; assembly: GCF_004341505.2. Lineage (NCBI taxonomy): Bacteria > Pseudomonadati > Pseudomonadota > Alphaproteobacteria > Sphingomonadales > Sphingomonadaceae > Sphingomonas > Sphingomonas sp. JUb134. The sequence continues at coordinate 18,816 of NZ_SLYP02000003.1, read as the reverse complement.
TGTCCCGACGGATTGCTCGGCAGGCCGAACCAAAGGCCGTCGGGCGACGAGAAGTCGTTGGTCGCGTCGAGCCCCGACAGGTTGATGCCGGCCGGGTCGAGATCCGACCCGGCACCAAAGGCATAGATGTCCCAGGTGAAGCTGGTTGCCTCCGACGTGTCACCCGCTTCGCGCAGCCGCACGACATGCCCGTTGGCATTGCCGCGGGTGGGCGAGCGGCCGTCGCTGCGGGGGTCCAGATACGCGCGCGGATTGGCCGCATCGACCCGGCGCTGGCTCCCGCTCGCCGGCGTGACGGCGCGATTGCTGTTGTTGGTGAGCGTGCAGTACATCTCGCCCGTGACCGGGTTCACCGCCGTCCACTCGGGCCGGTCCATCGGCGTCGCACCCAGCGCATCGGCCGCGAGCCGGGTATGGATGAGCACATCGGCCTGGCTGGTGAAGCCATTGGCGGGGGTGAGGGGACCCTGGCCGAAGACGAGCGGCAGCCACTGGCCTTCGCCGCTAGCGTCGAAGCGGGCGACGTACAGGGTGCCGGTGTCGAGATACTTGTCGCCTACCGCAAGACGGTCGGGGCGGTTTGCGTCTGCGGCTGCCCAGGGCTGCTGCGACACGAACTTGTAGATATACTCGTTCTGCGCGTCGTCGCCCATGTAGAAGGCCGGACGGACGCCGGCCACCGTGCGGCCGATCTGGCAGCCCTCGTGGTTCATGCGGCCGAGCGCCGTGCGCTTGCGCGGCGTGGAGGCGGGGTCGAAGGGATCGATCTCGACGACCCAACCGAACTGGAACGGCTCGTTGCGGAAGTCGCCGGTACCGTCCGCCGGCAGGCCTGCGGATGCGGTCGCGTTCCAGCGCCGGAAGATCGTGCTGTCCGCCGCAGCGGGCGTGACCGTGGTCCAACCGTAATTGCCGGTGCGGCCCTCGGCGATACCGTAGCGGGCGAGCGATGCATTCTGCGCCGCTCGACCGGCGGCCGCGCGGATCGCTGCATCGCCCGCGTTGCGCCGGAAATAGCCGGCCCAATTCTCTTCATTGGTGAGATAGCTGTGCCAGGGCGTGGAGCCGTTGGCGCAGTTGTTGATCGTGCCGCGTCCGGCGGTGCCGTCCGCCGAATAGGCGGTGCGCAGGCTGGCGTCGCCGCGTGCGGGGCCGTGGAACGCCATCAACGTATTGGGGGTGATGCGGCGGTTGAAGGCCGACCCCTGTGCATAGCTCCACCCGCCGTTGCTGCCGCGGGTCACCTCGATCACCGAAACGCCATGCGCCTCGATCTCCTTCAGCGCCTCGGCTTCGGGGCGCACACCGGCGACCGACGTGGGCCCGTTGGCGTGGAGATACGCCTGGGTGATGTTTTCATGGTTCAGCACCAGCAACCCGCGTGTGCTGTTCGCAGCATCGGGCGCGCTGCCGCTCGCCTGAAGCCCGAAGTAGCTCATGCCGTCATGGTGGTCGCCGGCGCGCCGGGCGAAGTCGCCGTCGGTGCCGTTGTTGCCATAGGGCGCGAGGGAGGATGCGATCGGATCACCCAGGCGGTACAGCACCGACACGGTGTAGCCGGCCGGGACGGCCACGACGTCGGCGAGGCTCTTGGGTACTGCCGCGAAGCCCAGTTCGGGCGCGCCCACCAGGACCGTCACCGTCGCCGATGCGGTCGCGAGATTGGCGCCCGCGCCGGTGAAGCGGAAGGTGAGGTTGGTCGGTGTCGCCACCGCAGGCGCGATGAAGGTCGCAACGTTGGAGGTGGCATTGACCAGTGTGACCGACGTGCCGCTCGTCTGCGCCCAGGCGACGCTGCTGGCACTGCCGCCCGAGACCGTGCCGGTCAGCGTCACCACGCGGCCGGCCTTGGCCTCACCCGAAGACGTCGCGGACACGGTGAAGCCGGGCGTGGAGCCGGTGTCGTCATCGTCGTCGTTGCATCCGGCCAGCACCGCGCTGCCGAACACGGCCGTCGCCATGGCCGAAATCCCGCCCATCAGGGTCTGCCTCCGCGAATAGCGCTCGGAGACCAGATCGTTCAGGTGCCGCGAAGCGGTACGATTGGTGTCGATATCGCCATCGTCATAGCCGATGTCCGTCGTGTTCGAAGTCATGCAGAGCCCCCGAAGTTCTATTACCCTGGGGTGCCTGTGCCCGCGCCGTGCGTCAGGGCGGTGTAAGCTCGGCGAAATCCGCGTTGCATCCCGAAGTCAGGCTGATGACAGCCCTCCGATGCCGGGTGCTGCCGGCCTGTGCGCCCGTCTCACTCCTCGCTCCTGGAGCGGCCAGCGTACTTCCCGGTAAATGCCTCAGGCGACGGTACGTGCCGCCTGCGCAATGCCGCGCTCCAGGCCGCGCAACTCGGCCAGCCCGCGCATCCGCCCCAGCAGCGAATATCCCGGGTTCGTGTGCTTGTTGAGGTCGTCCAGCATCTGGTGCCCATGATCCGGACGCATCGGGATTGATCGGCGCTCCCGATGCTGAAGCGCGTGGACCGCGGCGACGACGGCGGGCATGTTGGCATCGCCTTCCAGGTGCTCCGCCTCGTGAAAGGCGCCCTCCGGCTCGCGCTGCACGGATCGCAGATGCAGGAAGCCGATGCGACTGCCCAGCCGTTCGACCATGCCCGGAAGGTCGTTGTCGGCGCGCACCCCGAACGAGCCGGTGCAGAAGCAGAGCCCGTTGGAGGGGTTGGGGACCCGGGCGAACAGGTCCGAAACGTCCGCCTCGGTGCTCACCACGCGCGGCAGGCCGAAGATGGGGAAGGGGGGGTCGTCCGGGTGAACGACGAGCCTGATCCCGAGCGCGTCCGCTTCCGGACAGACCGCCTCAAGAAAGGCCAAATGGTTGGCGCGCAGCCGGCCGGCGTCCACATCCGCGTAGGTGTCGATGCAGCGGAGGAATTCGGCAGAGGTGAAATGCTCTTCGCTTCCCGGCAGGCCGGCGATGATGGTCCGCTCCAGGCGGAGCCGTGCCGCCTCCTCCATGGCGTGATGGGCACGGTCTGCGGCATCGCGTATCGCGGGATCATAGTCCGCGGCGGCATCGGGGCGGCGCAGGATATGCAGGTCATAGGCCGCGACCATGACCGGATCGAAGCGCAGCGCGCGGGCGCCGGTCGGTAGCGGCCACGCAAGGTCCGTTCGCGTCCAATCGAGCAGGGGCATGAAGTTATAGGTGACGACGGTGATGCCGCAGGCGGCGAGGTTGCGCAGGCTCTGGAGATACGCGTCGATCAACTGGTCCCAGCTGGCCGAGCGGGTCTTGATCCCCTCATGCACCGGCAGGCTCTCGACCACCGTCCAGCCAAGTTTCGCCTCCTCGATCTGCGCCTTGCGAGCGGCGATCGCCTCTCGCGACCAGACGGCACCGTTCGGCACCTCATGCAATGCGGTGACGACTTCGCTGGCCCCGGCCTGGCGGATGTCGGCCAGCGCGACCGGATCCGCGGGGCCGAACCACCGCATGGTCTGCGTCATCATCATGGGCGTCGAACCTCTGGAGAAACGGCACCGCCGAGACGGCGGATTGGGGAGGATCCGACGCTAGTACGCAGCCCGCGGTCAGACAAGTAGATGGGCACGATGGCACGCCTTGCAGACGAGGCCCGCTAAAGTTATCTGAGTAATGTCTCCAACAGGCGAACCTTCCCGATGCACCTGATCCGTTCCGCGCTCCAGGTCGATCCCCGCGACGATGTGGCCACCGCCCTGCGCGACCTGTCGGCAGGGGAGACGGTGACGGTTGGCGATACGACCGTGACGCTCTGCGACCCGGTGGCGAAGGGCCACAAGCTGTCCGTTCGTCCGATTGCGACCGGCGACGAAGTCGTGAAGTTCGGCTGGCCGATCGGACGCGCGACGATCGACATCCCGGCCGGGGCGCACGTCCATACCCACAATGTGCGCACGCTGCTGGAGGAGGCGCAGCAGTATGTCTATGCCGCGGCTCCGCCGGTGTCGGCCGTGCCTGCTGAACCGCGCACTTTCGATGGCTACCGCCGTGCGAACGGGGCGGTCGGTACGCGCAACGAGATCTGGATCTTATGCACGGTCGGCTGCGTGGGCGCGACGGCGCGGCGGCTGGCCGAGCTCGCCGAGCGGCGCTTTGCGGGTCGCGTGGACGGCATTCACGCCTTTCCGCACCCCTACGGCTGTTCCCAGCTGGGCGACGACCTCGATCATACCCGGACGATGCTGGCGAGCCTGGCGCAGCATCCCAATGCCGGCGGCGTGCTGCTGATCGGCCTTGGGTGCGAGAACAACCAGATGGACGCGCTGCTCGCCTCCGCGCCCGGCATCGACCGCAATCGCCTGCGCTCCTTCACCACCCAGATGGTTAGCGACGAATATGAGACGGGCCTCGCGATGATCGAGGAACTGGTCGCGTTGGCCGAGCAGGACCGACGCGAGCCGGTGCCGCTGTCGGAACTGGTGCTGGGGCTGAAGTGCGGCGGCTCCGACGGGTTCTCGGGTGTTTCGGCCAACCCGCTGGTCGGGCGCGTCGCAGACGCGGTGGCGAACGCAGGAGGAACCCCGGTGCTGACCGAAATCCCCGAGATCTTCGGCGCCGAGCGTATCCTGATGGCGCGCGCCAAGGACGAGGGGGTGTTCGGCGAGATCTGCACGCTGGTCGAGGACTTCAAGGGCTATTTCATTGCCCATGGTCAGCCCGTCTATGAGAACCCGTCGCCGGGGAACAAGGCGGGCGGCATCACGACGCTGGACGAAAAGTCCCTGGGTGCGGTGCAGAAGGCGGGTCGAGCGCCCGTGGTCGACGTGCTGCGCTATGGCGAACGTGTGCGGCAGAAGGGGTTGGTGCTGCTGGAAGCGCCGGGCAACGACGCGGTATCCTCAACGGCGCTGACGGCCGCGGGCGCTACCGTGATCCTGTTCACCACCGGGCGCGGGACGCCGATGGGGTTTCCGGCGCCGACGCTCAAGATCGCCTCCAACACCGGGCTTGCCGAGCGTAAGCCGGGATGGATCGACTTCGACGCGGGGCCGCTGCTGGAAGGGGAGGCACCGGAGGCGGTGACCGAACGGCTGCTCGACCTGGTGATCGCCACGGCTTCCGGTGCAGAGACACGCGCCGAGCGCAACGGCGAGCGGGAAATCGCGCTGTGGAAGCAGGGTGTGACCGTCTAAGTCGATGGATGACAGGGCCAGTCGTGCCGCCTAGGCTGACGGGGTGCAGGAACCCAGCATGACCCGACCCGCCGGACGCAAGCTCTACCAAGCGATCATCGACGCCCTTCAGGCCGACATCGTCAGCGGGCGCTTCGCACCGGGCGACCGGCTCCCCACCGAACGCGAACTCGTCGATCGTTTCTGCGTCAGCCGCCTGACGGTGCGGGAGGCGGTGATCGGCATGGAGATCCTCGGACTGGTCGAGGCACGGCGTGGATCGGGCGTCTATGTGACCGCCCACGCGCCGGGACTGCTGCAGCCGTCCGATCTGGACATCGGGGCGTTCGAACTGATCGAGGCGCGCCGGCTGGTGGAGGGGGAGTGCGCTGCGCTGGCTGCGCTCACCCGAAACGAGGCGGACGTGGCAGCGTTGCGCGACATTCTGGAGCGGATGATCGCCGAGAACGCGATCGACAGCCCGGACGAATATGCCGATCGCGAGTTCCATCGCCAGATCGCGCGGGCGACCGCCAACGACGCGATGGTGCTGACGATCGAGACGCTGTGGGACGTGCGGCATCGCTCGCCCCTCTGCATGGCCGTGCTCGACCGCGCGCGGCGGGCAGGGGAGAAACCGCGCATCGAGGACCATCGGGCCATCCTCGATGCGATCGCCGCGGGCGATCCGGACGGGGCGCGCCAAGCCATGCGCCGCCACCTGGGCCGCGTGATCGAGCACTTGCTCGAGGCGACGCAGAACGATGCCCTCGAACGAGCCCGCGCCGAGGCGGCCCAGTTGCGGGATCGCGCAAACCGTTTTTCCGCGATCCGCTGATCCTACAGCCGGGCGAGGGTCGCGCGGGCGCCCTCCGTCTCCAGGCGGTGCAGCCAAGCCGCGAGAAGCTGTGCCAGCGCGGCGTCTTCGGCCAGAGCAGGGGGGAAGATCGCGTCGAGCGCGAGCAGCGCTGCCACCTTCTCCTCGGCCGTGATGGTGCCCTCCAATGCCGCGGCGGTGCGCGCAGCGAGTGGATCATCGACGGTAAAGGCTCTGCCCTGGTCGTCGATGCCCTCCTGCCAGCGCATCCACGCGGCAACGGCAAGCTTCAGGGCGGGGCAGCGGGTATCCGTCGCGCGACACGCGGCGATGCTTGCAAGCAGCCGCTGCGGCAGCTTTTGCGATCCGTCCATCGCGATCTGCCGGGTACGGTGCTGGAGCGCGGCGTTGGCGAAGCGCGCCATCAGCTGTGCCCGATAGGCTGCGACGTCGAGGCCGGGCGGCGGCGACAGCGTCGACTCCGCCTCCTCCCACAACCGCTCGACGAAGCGGCGGCCTTCGGGCAGCGCCACTACCTCGTGCACGAAGTCGATGCCTGCGAGACCGCCGAGATAGGCGATGCCTGAATGCGCCCCGTTGAGCAGTCGGAGCTTGGCCTCTTCCCAGGGCGCGACGTCGTCGGTGAGCTGGACGCCAAGCGCCGCGAAGTCCGGCCGCGGACCCGCGAAGCGATCTTCGATCACCCATTGGGAGAAGGGCTCGGTCTTGACCATCGCCTGGTCCTCCACGCCCAAGGTCCGCGCGAGTTCGGCGATATCGGCGTCGGTGGTGGCGGGGACGATCCTGTCGACCATGGTCTGCGGGAAGGCGCCCTCCGCCTCGATCCAGGCGGCGAGCTCCGCGTCGTGCGCGGCGGCCATGCGCAGCACCGCCTGGCGCAGTCGCGCACCATTGTGCGGCAGGTTGTCGCAACTAATCGCGGTGAAGGGGGGAAGGCCCGCAGCGCGGCGGCGGGCGAGGGCCGCGACCAAGAAGCCCGGGGCGGTACGAGGCGCTTCAAGGCTGGCGAGGTCGGCGGCGACATCCGCATCCGCCTCGATCAACGCGCCGGTGGCGGGGTCGAGCTTGTAGCCCTTCTCGGTGATCGTCAGCGTGACGAGATGCGTGTCGGGGCTGGCGAGCGCGGCGACGACCGCCGCCGGATGCTCGGGCGCCACCAGCACGGTCTGGACCGCCCCGATCAGCTGCAGGCGCCGGGCGTCGCCCTCGCGCTCGACCAGCGTATAGAGCCCGTCCTGTGGTACCAGCTGGTCGCGCACGCCCGGAGAACGCAGCGATACGCCGATGATGCCCCAGCGCAGGTCTCCTGCGGTGAGCGCGGCGTCGAATACCGCGGCCTGATGTGCGCGATGAAAGGCGCCGATGCCCAGGTGGACGACGCCCGCCTTCACCGCGGCGCGGTCATAGGACGGGCGGGCGACTTCGGCGGGCAGCGTTGCCAGGGTCGCGTTCGAAAGGCGTGCGCTCACAGCTTGTAGGCCTGCTTGACGAGGTCATAGGTCAGCGCCTGCGCGACTTCGTGCGCCTCGTCCTCGGGCAACCGATGCTCGGCGACGAGGCGTGCGAGGAAGGCGCAGTCCATTCGCCGGGCGACGTCGTGGCGCGCCGGGATCGACAGGAAGGCGCGGGTGTCGTCGTTGAAGCCGACCGTGTTGTAGAAGCCGGCCGTCTCGGTCACCCGCTCGCGGAAGCGGCGCATGCCCTCAGGGCTATCGTTGAACCACCAGGGCGGGCCGAGGCGCAGCGAGGGATAGTGGCCGGCGAGCGGCGCGAGCTCCCGCGCATAGCTGTCCTCGTCCAGGGTGAAGAGGATGATGTTGAGCCGCGGGTCCGAGCCATAGCGGCTGAGCAGCGGATGGAGCGCGCCGACGAAGTCCGTCGCCATCGGGATGTCGGCGCCCTTGTCGCGGCCGAACTGCGCCATGAGGGTCGCATTGTGGTTGCGGTGGACGCCGGGGTGGATCTGGAGCGTCATGCCGTCGTCGATGCTCATCCGGGCCATTTCGGTGAGCATCTGGGCGCGGAACAGCTCGGCCTCGGCGGCCGTGCAGCTGCCGGAGCGGACGCGGGCATAGAGGCGCTCGGCTTCTGCCTCGGAAAGGTCCGCGGTCGCGGCGCTGGGGTGGCCGTGGTCGGTCGCGGTCGCGCCGCCGACCTCGCGGAAATAGGCGCGGCGGTTTTCGTGCGCCCGCAGGTACCCCTTCCAGCTCGACACGTCCTCGCGGGCCAGTTCCCCCAATCGCTCGACGTTCTGCCGGAAGCCTTCGAACTCGGGGTCGAGCGCGGGGTCGGGGCGATAGGTTGTGATGACCTTGCCCTGCCATCCGCTCGCGCGGATCGCGCGATGGTGGTCGAGCGGGTCCAGCGGACCCTCGGTGGTGGCGATTGCCTCGATGTTGAAGCGCTCGAACAGCGCGCGGGGGCGGAACGCCTCCTGCTTCAGCGCGGCGTCGATGGTGTCGTAATAGGTTTCGGCGTTGGCGGCGGACAGCACCTCGTCGAGCCCGAAGATTTCGGCGAACACCCAGTCGAGCCACATGCGCGATGGGGTGCCGCGGAACAGGTAATAGTGGCTGGCGAAGCGGCGCCAGATCGCGCGCGGATTGGCCTCGGTGGGCCCGCCGTCGACGCGGGGTACGCCCAGTTCCTCCAGCGGCACGCCCTGGCTGTAGAGCATGCGAAAGACATAATGGTCCGGGATGATCAGGAGGCTGGCCGGATTGCCGAACAGCTCGTTGCGATCGAACCAAGCCGGATCGGTGTGCCCATGGGGCGAGAGGATCGGAAGGCCCGCGATGCGCTCGTACAGTCGCCGCGCGATCGACCGGGTGGTCGGATCGGCCGGCAGCAGCCGATCAGGGTGAAGCGAAAGCTTGGTCATCGAACGGCCTCGGGCAGAAAGGGAGGCGGGCGGCCCGCCGGCAGTAGGCGGAAGGATGCAAAAGCGGCTGGAGACTGTCCAGCCAATTTGTCAGATATCTTTAGGTGGACGGTGCCGCGACCGAGGCGCGCCGGATCAGCGTCGACAGGAACAGCGCGTGCTCGCCGTCCTCGTCACCGACACTGTTGCCGATGAGCTTGAGCGCGGCCGCCCGCGCCATGGTCTCGATCGGCCAGCGCACGGTGGTGAGCGGGGGCCAGAGGTGCGACGCGATGGTGGTGTCGTCGAAGCCGATGATCGACAGGTCGGCCGGAATCTCCAGCCCGCGCTGCCGGGCAACATGGATGGCGCCCGCCGCCATCTCGTCGTTGGAGGAAAAGATCGCGGTGGGGCGGGGCGAGAGGTCGAGCAGCCGCTCAGTCGCGCGCATGCCGGAATCGAAGGTATAGTCGCCGGGTGCGATCCAGGTGCGGTCGAACGGCAGTCCGGCAGCCTTCATCGCTTCCTCGTAGCCAGATTGGCGTTCGAGCGCGGAGCGGAAGCCGCGGGGACCCGCGATGACGCAGATGTGGCGGTGACCCGCCTCGATCAGATGGCCGATCGCGTGGCGGACCGTTTCGCGGTCGTTGGAGGCGACCATGCGCTCCGGCACATCGAATGGGGCCGATCCCATGCGGACATAGCGGCAGCCGATGGACGCGCAGAGACCGGCGAGCTGGTCGTTCTCGGAAATCGGCGGCAACAGCATCACGCCATAGGGGCGCTGGCGTTCAAGGAAGCGGCGGATTTCACCCAGCATCTCCGGGTCACCGCGATCGACGGGGTGGACCAGCAGCTCGAATTCGGTGTCGCGCAGCACCTCCAGAAGTCCGTGCTGCACGCCCAGCACCATCTGCGCATTGGGATTGTCGTGGATCAGCGCGATCACGAAATTGCGGCGCAGCGCCAGCGCACGCGCCTGCGGATTGGGCGTATAACCCAGCTCGGCGATCACCTGCTCGACGCGCTTGCGCGTGTCCTCGTTCAGAAGGTCGCTGTTGTTGATGACGCGGCTGACCGTCTTCTTCGAAACGCCGGCGAGACGCGCGACGTCGTTGATGGTGGGCTGGGAGGCCTTGGTCATGGCGCATCCATAGCGACCGAGCGAAGTTGTTTGCCAGCGGCATTTGGACGCACCCCTGCGGCAGGGGCGCGTCCGATGATCCGAACCGGCAGCGGCGTGATCGGAGCCACTGGCAATGTTTCAGCGCGGCAGCAGCTTCTCGCCAGAGATCGCGAATGAAGCGGCTGCTCCGGCCGCCGGGGTGTGCCCCGGCCACGATGCCGGCTGGCCGCCACCAACCCAGAGGTCGACCTGGCCGGTGGAAATGCGACGGCGGCCCTGCGGGTCCACGTAGCTGAGCTGTCGGTCCTTCAGCGCGAAGCGAACCGTGCGCGTCTCGCCCTTCTTCAGGTGCACCCTTTCGAAGCCCTGCAACGTGCGGATGGCAGCGCCGTCCTTGCCGGGATGCGCGACGTACAGTTGGACGACCTCGTCGCCGTCCATGCCGCCCGCGTTGGTGACATCCACCGACACCGTCACCGAGCCATCCGCCTGGATCGTCTTGTCGCTGACGCGCGCATTCCGATAGGCGAAGTCGGTGTAGGAAAGGCCGTGGCCGAAGGGGTAGAGAACCTCCCCGTCGAAATAGCGGTAGGTCCGCCCCTTCATCGCGTAATCGTCAAACGCGGGCAGATCGTCGGCGGACTTGTAGAAGGTGACCGGGAGGCGTCCGGCCGGGCTATAGTCTCCGGCGAGAAGGCCGGCGAGGGCATGGCCGCCCTCGCCACCTGGATACCAGGCCTCGACGATTGCCGGGATGTTCTTGTCGGCCCAGTTCACGCTCAGCGCCGATCCGTTCATCAGCACCAGGACGACGGGCTTGCCGGTGGCATGGACCCGTTCGAGCAGCTTTTGCTGGGGCTCGGGCAGGTCGAGGCTGGTGCGATCACCGCCGGCGAAGCCTTTCGCCTGAACCTTCATCTCCTCGCCCTCGATGCGGGCGGAAAGGCCGCCTGCGAAGATGACGACGTCAGCTTGGCTTGCGGCTGCGACCGCATCGTCGCCATTGGCGCTCGGCAGGCTCCAGAGAAGCTGCTGCTGGCCGCGCGCGCCGCGCTGGAAACCCTCGATACGGACGGCGTAGCTCTTGCCCCGCTTCAGGCGGATGGATCCCGAGAGGATCGAGGGCGCGTCGCCCACGCCCCACTCGTCCACGACCAGCTTGTTGTCGATCCAGACGCGGTAGCCGTTCTCGCTGGAGAAGCGGAAGCGATACTCGCCGGTTTCCGGGGCCACCAGCGTGCCCGTCCAGCGTGCGGAGCTTTCGCGGTCGCCGCTCCACTCCACCCGTGCGTTGGTCGCGGCTTCCGTGGCGTTCGGCGCCCCCTGCAAGTCGCGGTTGGCGTAATGCTGGACTCGGAGCCCCCGGAAAGCCGTGTCCGGCACCGGCGCTTCTGCCGGCCCAATGAGGCCGACGCCCTGCGCATGGAGGATCCGCGCGTTGGGATAGCGCGCGCGGATGCCGTCGAGCACCGTCACCGGCCGGGACGGCGTGCCGTAGTAATTGCCCACCAGCGTATCGAAGCTGTCGGCGTTGGGCCCGATGACGGCGATCGTGCGCGGCGCGCTCTTGAACGGCAGCAGGTTGCCCTGGTTCTTCAGCAGCACCATCGACGCCTCGGCCATCTCGCGCGACTTGGCGCGATGCGCGGGCGTGTCGTAGTCCTTCGCCGTGATGGCCGGGAACGGCAGCTGCGGGTCGAACAGGCCGAGCCGGATGCGCGCCTCGAACAGGCGCTGGAGCGACCGATCCACGGTCGCCTCGCTCATATGCCCCGCCCTGACGGCCGCGACGATGTTCTCCGGATCGGTCGTCATGCCGTTGCGATAGTCGCCGCAGATCAGGTCCATGCCGTTCTCGAAGCCGGCTGCGACACCTTCCGGAGCGGTGTTGGTGTAGTGCAGCGCGTCCTTGCGATAGATGTTCGCCGCTGCCCCGCAGTCGGAGACCACATAGCCCTGAAAGCCCCAGTCGCGACGCAGATACTGTTGCTGCAGCACCGCGTTGGCACAGCCCGGCACGCCCCAGACCGCATTGTACACGCACATGATGGAAGCGACCTTGCCCTCCGTCACCGTGGTGCGAAACGCCGGCAGATAGGTGTCCTCCAGATCGTGGAGGCTCGGGTACACGTCTTCGCGGTGGCGGTTGCTTTCCGGGCCGGAATGGACCGCGAAATGCTTCGAGGTAGCGATCGTCTTGAAGTACTTCAGATCGTCCCCCTGCAGGCCTCGGATGAAGGCGGTGCCGATCTGGCCCGTCAGATAGGGATCCTCGCCGTAGGTCTCCTGCCCGCGTCCCCAGCGCGGATCACGGAAGATGTTGAGGTTGGGGGACCACACGGTAAGCCCGCGATAGAAGTCGCTCCCGCCATCGGGATGGCGCCGCTCGAGATATTTGGCGCGGAACTCGGTAGAGATCACGTCGGCGGTATCCCGCATCCGATCGACGTCCCATGTCGCCGCCATGCCGATGGCTTGCGGAAACACCGTTGCGATGCCGGCGCGCGCCACGCCATGCAGCCCCTCGTTCCACCAGTTGTACTTGGGGATGCCCAGTCGGGGCAAAGCAGGCGCGTCGTGGCCGAGTTGGAGCGCCTTTTCCTCAAGGCTCATCCTGGAGACGAGATCGCGGGCGCGTTCGGCAGGGGGCAGCTGCGGATTCCGATAGCGGAGCTCCGAAGGCGCGGACTGCGCGGTGGCCACGCTGATTGGCGCAACCGACGACAGCAATAGAAGTCCCATCAGCAACGTGCGAGCCACGCGACACCTCCCCAGTTTTTCTGTTTGGATCAAACTGTGCACATCGACGGGAGGCGGTCAACGAAATTGGTAACGCTATCTTGGCCTGCCTCTGCGCTTCCGAACGCAACGCGGCCGGCTGTCTCTGAAGAGATTCTGAGTCCGCCTTGAGCCGCAAGCGCATAAACTACCTTGCTCCTGACACCGGTTTCCAATAGCCATGCCTGCGAAATGCTGAGGATGTTCTGTCGATGAGCGGGGAAGAGGCGATCGCACGGGCCTTTGTGGAGGCTCGGCGTGTGGGTGCGGCGCTTCCCACCTATCCGGGCGCGCGTCCGACCTCGCTAACCACGGCCTATGGCGTGCAGGACCATGCGATCTCCTTGCGTGGCGGTGCCGTCGCCGGGTGGAAGGTGGGCCGCGTGCCGGCGCCCCACAGCGACACGTTGGGCGTGCCGCGGCTCGCTGGGCCGATCTTTGCCGACCAGATCCAGAACGCCGGCGACGATCCGGTGGCGCTGCCGGTGATCGCGGGCGGCTTTGCCGCGGTGGAAGCCGAATATCTGCTGCGCATCGGCCGTTCGCCACGCCCGGGTACGCAGCGGATCTCACTGGAGGAAGTCGTCGAGCTGGTCGACGCGGTGCATGTCGGGTTCGAGATCGCGAGTTCGCCCTATGCGGGGATTAATGCGGACGGACCGCTGGTCACGATCAGCGACTTCGGCAATCATAACGCATTGCTGATCGGCGCGCCGGTGGCGGACTGGTCGAGCCGGGCCTTTGAGGACTGGCAGGTTGCGACCTTCGTCGACGGCACCTGCGTCGGTGAGGCGAGCGCGCGCACCATGCTCGATGGCCCGTTCGGCGCCGTCGCGTTCCTGGTCGAGAGTCTGGCTGCGCGCGGCCGGACGCTGGAGCCGGGGCAATGGGTCTCATCAGGCGCGGTGACCGGCGTCCACCAGGTGGCGGTCGGGGCGCGGGTCGAGGCGCGGTTTGGAACACTTCGGGTGAGCGGCACGATAGAGGCCGCCGCCCGGCAGGAGAGTATGTCGGAGACGAAGCATGGAGAACGGACGGGCTGATCCGATTGCAGGCGCGGTAGCGCGGGCGGGTCGCTATCGTTGGGGGATCGTCGCGCTCCTGTTTACGGCGACGGTGATCAACTACGTCGATCGGCAGATGATCGGCGTGCTCAAGCCGACGCTGTCGGCGGACCTCGGCTGGAGCGAGACCGACTTCGCCGACGTCATCTTCTTTTTCCAGTTCGCCTATGCGATCGGCTACCTCGGCTTCGGCCGGATCATGGACGTGATCGGCGCGCGCTTCGGCTATGCCATCGCCTTCGTCATCTGGCAGATCGCACACATCGCCCATGGCGGCGCGTACAGCGTCACCCAGTTCGCCATGGCACGCTTCGGCCTGGGTTTAGGCGAATCTGGCAATTTCCCCGCGAGCATCAAGGCGGTCACCGAGTGGTTCCCGGCGCGCGAACGGGCACTGGCGATCGGCGTGTTCAACGCCGGCGCCAACGTCGGCGCGATCATCACGCCGCTGGTGGTTCCGATCATCACCGTCACCTATGGCTGGCGTGCGGCGTTCATCATCACCGGCTTGGTCAGCCTGCTGTGGCTGGTCGCCTGGCTGATGATGTATCGACGCCCCAGCGAGCATCCCAAGGTAACCAACGAGGAGCGCGCCTGGATCGAGCAGGATCCCGCCGATCCGGTGACGGCGATCCCGTGGAAGCGGCTGATCCGCGTGCGCGAAACCTGGGCCTATGCGCTGGGCAAGTTCTTCATCGACCCGATCTGGTGGTTCTTCCTGTTCTGGCTGCCGGGCTATCTGGGCGAACGCTATGACCTGGACCTGCTGAGCTTCGGGCCGCCGCTGGTCGCCATCTATCTGCTGTCCGATCTGGGCAGCGTCGCGGGCGGCTGGTTGTCGGGGCGGTTCATCAACGCGGGCAAGAGCGTCAACTACGCGCGCAAGATGACGATGTTCATCTGCGCCTGCGCGGTGGTGCCGGTGTTCTTTGCCCAGTCGATCGACAACCTGTGGCTGGCGGTGCTGGTGATCGGCGTTGCGACCGCGGCGCACCAGGCGTTCTCGGCCAACCTCTACACCCTCCCGTCCGACCTGTTCCCGCGTGCGGCGGTGGGTTCGGTCGTCGGCATCGGCGGCACTGTGGGCGCAATCGGCGGCATGCTGATGGCCAAGTACGCAGGCTATGTCCTCGACAGCATCGGCAGCTATGTGCCGCTGTTCGCGGTGGCGGGCTCGGCCTATTTCCTGGCGCTGCTGTGCGTCCACCTGCTGTCGCCCAAGCTGGTGCGCGCGCAGGAAGTCTGAAGGCAGGCGCGGGCGGCGCACGCACGCCGCCCGCTGCTGCACCCCCAAGCTGGAGAAGTGCGATGGGATTGAGCAGGCGCGACGCGCTGGGGACGGCGTTTGCCGGGGGTGCAGCGGCGATGCTGGGCGGAACGCCCGCACGGGCGGCGGGGACGCCGGCGGCGCCTGAGGCTTGCAAGGCGGGCACAGCGAGGGACTGGAAGCGCGGCTTCGACAACCAGCGGATCGCGGACCTGGGCGACGGGCGGTTCCTGAACCCACTGCTGGCCGGCGACCACCCCGATCCGGCCATCCTGAAGGATGGAGGGGACTATTACATGACGTTCTCCAGCTTCGACAGCTATCCGGGGCTGACGATCTGGCACAGCCGCGACCTGGTGAACTGGCAGCCGCGCAAGGCCGCGCTCAACCGCAACATCGGATCGGTGTGGGCGGTGAGCCTGGAAAGGCACAAGGGGCGGTATTTCCTCTACATCCCGGTGAAGGCCACGCCGAACGACATCTATGTCAGCTGGGCCGATCATATCGACGGGCCGTGGTCCGACCCGAAGTCGCTGGGGCTGCACGAGCATATCGACCCGTGCCATGCGGTGGCCGAGGATGGGTCACGCTGGCTGTTCCTGTCGGGCGGCGACCGCATCCGGCTGTCGGACGACGGGCTGTCGACCATAGGCAAGGTCGAGCATGTCTATGACCCCTGGCGCTATCCGGACGAGTGGGACGTCGAGAGCTTCTCGCCCGAGGGGCCCAAGATCGTGCGGCACGGCGGCTGGTATTACCAGATCACCGCGGTGGGCGGGACGGCGGGACCGCCCACCGGGCACATGGTGATCGTGGCACGATCACGCTCACTCCACGGGCCATGGGAGAATGATCCGGCCAATCCAGTGGTGCGAACCGAGGATGTGTCGGAACGCTGGTGGTCGCGCGG
Source organism: Sphingomonas sp. JUb134 (assembly GCF_004341505.2). Taxonomy (NCBI): domain Bacteria; kingdom Pseudomonadati; phylum Pseudomonadota; class Alphaproteobacteria; order Sphingomonadales; family Sphingomonadaceae; genus Sphingomonas; species Sphingomonas sp. JUb134. The sequence goes on along the minus strand of NZ_SLYP02000003.1, from coordinate 2,865 downwards.
CCATGCGAGCCTGGTCGAGGCGCCGGACGGGAGCTGGTGGTCGGTGTACCACGGGTTCGAGAACGGGTTCTGGACGCTGGGGCGGCAGGCGCTGCTGGACCCGATCGAATGGACCGCCGATGGCTGGTTCCGGATGAAGGGCGGCGACCTGTCGCAGCCCATCGCCAAGCCCAGGGGCGGCGCGGCGCTGCCGCATGGGCAGCCGCTGTCGGATGACTTCCGGACCCTGCAGCTGGGGGCGAAGTGGAACTTCTTTCAGCCCGGACCGAACGAGGCCGCTCGGGCGCGCGTGGAGAATGGCACGCTGGTGTTGAAGGCAACCGGCAAGGCACCGAGCGATTCCTCGCCGCTGATGCTGATCGCGGGGGACCGGGCGTATCAGTTCGAATGCACGATCGAGATCGCAGCCGGCGGGACCGCGGGCCTGGTGCTGTTCTATGACGACAAGCTCTATTGCGGGCTGGGCTTCGACGAGACCCGGTTCGTGACGCACCAGTACGGCATCGAGCGCGGGCGGCCGGCGAACCCCTATGGCCGGCGCCTGCGGATGCGGGTGGCGAACAAGGAGCACATCGTGGCCATCCACCTGAGCGGCGATAACGGGCGGACGTGGAAGCGCTTCGACCGCGGAATGGAGGTCTCTGGGTACCACCATAATGTGCGGGGCGGGTTCCTGATGCTGCGGCCGGGCTTGTATTCGGCCGGGGCGGGCGAGGCTCGGTTCCGGGACTTCCGGTACCGGGCGTTGTAGGGGACGGAACCGGGTTCCGGCGGGCGCGGGAGCTCGGTGAGGGCTAGAAGCGGGCGACTCTTCTTCTTGTACCCTGGCGGAGGCCGGGGTCCAGTTGCGGTGCCGAGGCGATAGGTGCGCGTTCTTCCGGGGCCTTCCCTACTGGGCCCCGACCTTCGCCGGGGCACGGAGTGGTTCAGGCCAGGCGCTTCCAGTCACCATACACTTCGGTGCGCATGCGGCCGTGGCGGAGCATGGCCTGGTGGAACATCACCCGCCGCGCCGCCGGTACGCGAGCGGCGGTGTCGGCGAGATCCAGCCAGGCCATGGCCTCCGAGGCCCGGGTAGCGGGTTCCTTGGCGATGCGGGGCAGGTCGATCTCGAACGGGGCGAAATAGCCGGGCTCGCCCTGCCAGGCGATCAGTTGTGCACGGGCCTGGTCGATGCTCCATCCGTCGAGGTGGATGCCCAGATCCGCGAGGCCGCGGGTGACGCGGAACAGCAGCCAGTGGCTGTGGCCGAGTTCGCCGAGCGGGTCGCCCTTGTAGACGCCATCGGCGGCGGCGAGCTGTTCGGCATACATCCCCCAGGCTTCGGCATAGGAGGGGGCGTAGCGCCGGCGCAGCGGGTGCGGGTCGGCAAGCACCTCCATCGGCATCTGCGTCATGTGGCCGGGGAGCAGCTCGTGGTGGACGGCGCCCCTCAGGCTCCAGCTGGGGCGGCGGGCGATGTCCTTGAGGTCGACGACATAGGCGCCGGGCTTCTGCGGGGTCGGCAGTTCGCGATAGCCGCCGCGGCCGGCGGCGAGCTCGGCCGCTGAGAGGCGGCGGGCGGTGACGTCGAGGCAGAAGGGCGGGACGGGGCCGAGCAAGGCGGGCACGCGCGCGCGGGCGGCGTCGAGCACGCGGTTCATGTCGGCGACGGCCTGGTCACGGCCGGCGTCGCTGTCGGGATAGTGCCATTGCGGGTCGGCGAAGAGGGCGCGGTAGCGTTCGCCGACCGACCCCTGGGTGCGGCCGAGGCCGCGGAACAAGCGGTCGGCGCGGGCGGTGAGGCGGTCGAGCTCGAGCGTCAGGCGACGGCGGGTGCGGGCGGGGGTGACGTTGGTGCCGCTGCGTTGCTGGAGGAGGAGGGTGTAGCGCTCGGCGCCGGTGGCAGTGGCGAGTTTCGCGTCGATCGCGAGCCCCGCGCGGGCGGTGAGCAGGTCGAGGCGCTGGCCCGGCGGGAGCGCCCTGGCATCGAAGCTCGCGAGGTGCGCGGGGTCGCCGTCCTTCTCGGCCGCATCCAGCGCGGCGCGCAGGTCGTTGCGGCCCCCCAGCGCGAACGCCGGGGTGGCGAGGATGCCGAGGCCAGCCAGGACAGCGCGCCGCGTCGCCTTCATCGCCGAACGAGCTCGGCGAGGGGGACCTGGTTGTTCTGGCGCGTCACCTCCGGCGCGTCGCCCGGGAGCGCGACGCGGACCGAAAGGGTGGCGGGATCGACCCCGCCGGGGATGCTCAGGCGCACGGTCGCGGTCTTGGGGCTCAGGTCGGTGGGGGCGGCGAGTGCCGGTACCGCCGCGTGGGCAACTTCACGGCCGGTGGCGTCCACCAGCGTCACCGCGCCGCCGACCACAGGTTGCGAACCGAGGCTGTGGACCGTCACCGATACGCGGCGGCCCTGCACGGTGACGTCGTCGATACCGATGCCCAGGTCGGAGCGCTGCTCGACCGGGCTGCTCGCCTGGCTGAGGGTGAAGTCGAGCACGGTGGTGGTGCCGGGGGCAAAGGTCACTTCCGTCGAGGCGCTGCGCTCCAGGGTGAGCTGGCGCGTGTCGATGGGGGTGAGGGTGGTGCCGCCGTCGCTGCTGGTGGCGGCCTTCATCGTCCAGGTGCCGCCGGTCACGGTCCACCCGGTCATGGTCGCGCGCTGGGGCTGGCTGGTGGTGTTGTAGGCGATGACGCGGAAGGCGTCGGGCCTTGGGTTGGGAACGAGGATCGCGACCTGGGTTGCGGCCTCGGGCTGGTCGAAGCGCCAGCTGACCGTGTTGCCGGGCCAGGTCTGGTTGCGGCGCAGCGCGATGCCGCCCAGGCGCTCGCGCTGGAGGATCTCGTTGGGCTGGTCGACGCGGTCGGACCACCAGTGCCCTTCCGTGT